>RXIK01000220.1 GCA_004211975.1 Methanosarcinales archaeon
ATATATCACTCACTATACACCTGAAACCGTAGAGGATGCGCTCCTGAAGAGCCGGATGAGGGAAATCTTCAAGTCCGGTTCTGTGAGGGGACTCATAGTAACCTCGGGGCTATGCCCCAAAACAAGAGGTGCGCTATGAGTCCTACTCGACATTTCGGAAGTCATATCCTGCCACTGTTTGCAGGATTGGCATCATGTTGTTCAACCGACCAGAACAAATTAAAAAGTCTCCTGAATTGTATTCTGAAATGCCAGAATTTCGATCTAACACTTAATAATTTAACATATCTAATTAACAATAACTTTAAATAAGATGACGTTATACGTAGCGATGTCATGTAATTTCATATTATATGATACTAAGGTAAATTTAAGTAATACTAAAGTTTGCCTGAACATAAGAACATGGAGGTAAATAACAGATGGAAAGCAGTAAATTGTTTGTGGCATTTGCCACAATTTGCGTAGCGCTGGGTGCCGTTGGGATTGCGGGTGCCCATCAGACGTGGATAGATATCGATGCTATGTGCATAGATCTCGGCGATACCGTCGATGTAAGGCTGACGGAAGGACACGGCTTCGTAAGCGAAGGTGCGCCACCCTTTGAGGTGTCGGCAGAACTGGTGGATCCTGCAGGAGCACAGACGCCCCTTAACAAAACCGGCGAGGATGATTTATACTGGCATTCCGGTTTCGATGCGGACCAGATCGGTCTGTACACGATTCTAGGTCGCCATGTAGATGAATGCTGGTGGAAAATCTACACCGGACCTGGATCAAGACCGGACCGACCTGATTACCCCTATACGTGGTTTCCGGGTGACGTGAACTGGAGTGAGATTAACAAGAGCAACTGGACCGATGACTGGCATGTGGTTCGATACGCCACGCCGTACAAGTATAGTAAGGCGTTTGTGAGTACGGACTGCGACTTTAACGAGGCGGATCGTGCCGCCGGACAACCTCTTGAACTCATTCCGCTTGACGACGTTGCAACAGTCGGAGCCGGTGACTTTGAGTTCCAGGTGCTCTGGAATGGAGAACCGCTTCCTAACGGCACCATACAGATAACAGGCGCCAATGGTCAGGATCTTACGGTGAGTGCGATATGTGATGATGAAGGGCGGGCAACATTGCCACTTAACATCAGTTGTGACTGGCTGATAACGGCTGGTGCTGCCAGTGACACCGCATATTGGGATGGTGAATACAACGACACGTTGCCATGCGGAGCGAATTACACCGGTTCGGGCGGTTTTGTTGGCAGCACTCATTCAGCGTCTTTGACGATTCCGGAGATGCAAGAAGACGCGATGCGGGAAAGCAGCACCATCATAATGCGCGCAACGATAAGACCTGAAGTTCAGTTCTGTGTAAAGCCCGCATACCTTGACTTTGGCGAACTGAATCCGGGTGACACAAGCGATCCTGAAATTGTTGCGATCCTGAATAAGGGATCAAAAGACCTGCAGACTACTGTGGAAGTCGTTGATCCGAGCGGATTGTACACTGAAGGGCTTTATATAGGTGCATCTCTGTGGGACGAGTTTGAAACCGCAGTTCCTAAAGGCAAACATGTTCCGCTAACGACTGAACTGCGTGTTCCGGGAGATTTCGCTGGCTCCGGTGAAATGACGGGAACAATAATCTTCTGGGCAGAAGCCATTTAACGTGGCTCTGCCGTTTTATTTTTTTTCTACATCAGATTTTAACAGTATAGGTGGAAGATGAAAACAAGAACAATCAGGATCATGTCGTTATTGTGTTATTTGTTAATCCTTACACCCTGTGTATATGGCATGGGCATCGGCGTAAATCCTGCGAAGATGGTGGTTGAGGTGGGAAACAGCGAAAACGTTCAGAAGACAATAACCGTCTTAAATCCTGAAGATGTGGAGATGGAGTTTAGAGTATATAATGAAGATGAATCTATTGATTGGATACAAATATCCGACCCAACGTTCTCACTTAAGGCGCATCAAACAAAAGAGGTGACTGTTCGGTTCGCCCCAACCGTGGATGAAATAGGCGAGGTCGATACAAAGATATGTGTAGTTTCATTAAAATCCAGAGGCGACTTCAACATGGGCAGCGGTGTAAAGATACCGACACACATAA
>RXIK01000103.1 GCA_004211975.1 Methanosarcinales archaeon
TCCATAAATACAGATGTGAACGGCGTCGCAAACATTGAACAGAATAATAACTGTGAGCCTCCGGGTAGCAGTAACTGGGCCATGGCGGGCCCATTGCGGGTGTTAGCATGAAAGTGGCACCACACACTGCACAAAGATTCCTCGCTCTTCAGAACGGGGAGCACGTCAAGGAGAATGTAAAGAAGATAATCGAGATACGAGACCTGACAAGGATATATGGCGACGGCGCAGAGGTGCGGGCTCTTGACGGCGTGAACCTGGATATTGAGCGAGGAGAGTTCCTTGCAATCATTGGACCGTCCGGATCCGGGAAAAGCACGCTCCTAAACCAGATCGGAATCCTTGACACGCCCACAAGCGGCACCATTCTCCTGGATGGGGTTGACATCACGAAAGCATCTGAAAAAGAGCGCTCCAGACTGAGAAACCAGAAACTCGGCTTCATCTTTCAGTACCATCACCTGCTGCCCGATTTCAACGCTCTTGAGAACGTGATGATGCCGCTTCTGATAAACGGCGTCAAACGCTCGAAAGCACGGAAGATGGCAAGCAGGATGCTTGAAGAAGTCGGACTGGATGACAGGGCAGATCACAGACCGAATCAGCTGTCAGGCGGACAAAACCAACGGGTTGCAATTGCACGGGCTCTTGCGAACAGTCCCGACATCGTTATCGGGGACGAACCCACAGGCAACCTCGACTCCAAAAGCAGCGATAGCATCTATGAACTGCTGCGGCGGCTCAACCAGGAGCGTAACCAGACATTCATCCTTGTGACACATGACGCACAAATGGCTGCAAAGACTGACCGGATCATCAGGTTAGTCGACGGGAAAATTGTGGAGGATTCGCGGCGGTAGGTGATTTTCGCATGTCTTTGTAAGACTTCACAGTTTATCTATTCGTTGTCACATACAAACATTCACCCAAACTCAGAACCGAACCACGCACCCATACAGGTATAACAGGCTGCTGTGAAAGGATGGATGAGAACTAAAAACCGTTGTGAGGGAAAGACCAAATGTTAATATGGGCATGTACCAAGTTGAGACTACAGACTCAAAAAAAATTATATTCACAAGTGCTTCATCCGGGGTCATCAAATGAATAAAACAACACAAGAATTACCCCTTCGATATGTAGAGAGGGAGTTGAAACTGATCAGCATTGATCCTCTGGTAATGTTCGACCGGAAGGGGATTATTCTGGATGTCAACGATGCCATGTCCCAGGTTACCGGCAGATCCATAGACGAGTTGGTAGGAACACCGTTTGCCGATTATTTCACAGATCCTGAACGGGCGTACAAAGGTGCAATGCTGACCTTTGAGACCGGAGAGGTTCGAGATTATGAACTGGTCATGAAAAATACTGACGGATCCGAGACAGTCGTTTCATATAACGCTTCGGTTTACAAGGACCCGGAAGGAAACGTGGTTGGTGCCTTTGCTGCCGCCCGTGATATCACCAAGCAAAAAAACGCTGAAATTGCGCTGCGAGAAAGCAAAGCGGAACTTGACCTGATCTTTCAGATCGCTGCTAACGGAATGTGCGTGATAGATGCTGATTTTAACACAATCAAGGTGAACAAGACCGTTGTCCGGATGGCGGGCATGGATGAAGATGAAATCGTCGGTAAGAAATGCTACGATGTCCTCAAAGGGGAGCTCTGTCATTCTGAAGAGTGCCCACTCAATAAAATAAGAAAAGGAGAACGGTTTGTCGAACATGAATGTGTCAAGAAGCGACCCGACGGTAAAGAGATACCGGTTATTGTGAATGCCGCAAGATTAGATCGGGACGGCAAATTTGTTGGGATCGTAGAGGATTTCAAGGACATTACCGAGCGCAAACAGGCTGAAGAAGAAATTCGCGAGCTCCAGCGCTACAATCGTGGATTGATTGAGACAAGCCTTGATCCACTTGTAACATTCGATCACAATGGGATCATTATGGATGTGAACGGGGCTACGATTCAGGCTACCGGAAGAACCCGGGATGAGTTGATAGGAACACCGTTTGCCGATTATTTCACCGATCCTGAACGGGCGTATAAAGGTGCGATGCTGACATTTGAGGTGGGAGAGGTTCGAGATTACGAGCTGGTCCTGAAAGCTACTGACGGATCCGAGACCATCGTTTCATATAACGCTTCGGTCTACAAGGATCCGGAAGGAAACGTGGTTGGTGCCTTTGCTGCTGCCCGCGATATCACCAAGCAAAAAAACGCTGAAATTGCGCTGCGTGAAAGCAAAGCAGAACTTGACCTTATCTTCCGGATCGCTGCTGACGGAATGTGTGTAATAAGTGCGGATTATAACATTATCAAGGTGAACCAGACCTTCATCCGAATGGTGGACCTGGATGAGGCTGATATCGTCGGTAAGAAATGTTATGATGTCTTTAGCGGGGATCTCTGCCGCTCAAAGGAGTGTCCGCTTGAGGTGCTGAAAAGAGGAGGGCAGTTTGTCGAACATGAATCTGTTAAGAAGCGATTAGACGGTAAAGAGATACCGGTTATTGTTAATGCTGCAAGATTGGATCGTGACGGCAAATTTGTTGGGATCGTAGAGGATTTCAAGGACATTACCGAGCGCAAGCAAGCTGAAGAAGCAATTCGCGAGCTACAGCGCTACAATCGTGGATTGATCGAGGTAAACCTTGATCCTCTGTTCACATTCGATCATGAAGGGATCATCATGGATGTGAATGGGGCTACAATTCGGGCTACCGGAAGAACACGGGAAGAATTGATAGGAACACCGTTTGCAGATTGTTTTACAGATCCTGAACTGGCGTACAAAGGTGCGATGCTGACCTTTGAGACCGGAGAGGTTTGGGATTATGAACTGGTCATGAAAGCTATGGACGAGACCGAGACCATGGTTGCTTGCAACGCTTCGGTCTACAAGGATCAGAACGGAAACGTGGTTGGCGCCTTTGCTGCTGCCCGCGACATCACAGAACGTAAAGCTGCGGAACAGGAGTTGCGGGAAACAGTGGGAAGGCTTGAGGAGTACACTAATCGCATTAACAATCTTGTGGTGACCATGCTCGGGGAGATTGCGGTCAAATGATGTTGGTCATAACTTCCGTCAACCGTTTTCGTGCAGGCATACCCCATATAACATGGAGATTTTTATGAAATGGGTGTAGATATCGACGAACTGGCAAAACGACTGGAAACACAGGTATTAGAGGATGCTAAAGAGGTGTTCTCAGATACCGTGATCGAATACGCATACAACCCAAGAAACATGGGCGAGCTTCGCGATGCTAACGGGGTCGGGAAGCTGATGGGCACATGTGGAGACACAGTGCAGATACAGATCCGTGTTGAGAACGAAAAAATAAGCGAGAGCAGATTCATAACTGATGGCTGCGGCACATCAATCGCATGTGGGAGTATGCTCACAGAGACGATCACAGGCAAGACAATTAAGGATGCGCTGGCGATCACAAGTGATGCGCTCCTGCACAGCCTGGATGGATTACCTGAGGAGAATGTACACTGCAGTGTTCTTGCAGTGAATGTTCTGCGGGAAGCAATTCGGGATTATCGCAAATCAAGATCGGATAAGTAAACTTGAGTGGGATAGCCAATTGGGAGTGTCAAGAATGAAAGTCAGATATTCTAACACGCGGGAGTTGGCAGTATCGATGTGACCCCACATTTCAGGATTGCATCTGACACACACCAGATACCGGTTGAGTTTGTATTCTGTACCTTGCCCCATACATTCTCGTGGAAATCAGCGCAATCTTGAAGATAGCTAAACACGCACATTACAAGGATACCTGGGTAACAGCAATGAAACAGTCCACACAACCAGACAGAACATTATGGTACCAGTTAACCACTGAAGATGCATTTGAGACCCTGCACTCGGAACAATCCGGGCTCTTAACAGAGGAGGCTGAAGCAAGACTTGGGCGCTACGGCTACAACGAAATCAAATTCAAGAAGCGAAGCGCACTCAGCAGGTTTCTTGCGCAGTTCAACAGCCCACTAATCTACATCCTGCTTGTCTGTGCCGCAATCACAAGTGCTCTTTGCATCCTGAATGATGCGGATCTATGGATGGATACCGCGGTAATCGTGGCTGTAGTCATTGCAAACACGATTATCGGTTTCATCCAGGAGGGAAAAGCCGAGGCATCGGTTGAGGCGCTTGAGAAAATGATCGTGCCCGGATGCACGGTTGTGAGGGGTGGCAAGAAGATCATGCTGCCTACACGAGAACTGGTTCCAGGGGACGTTGTGGTCATGGAAGGCGGGGACCGGGTTCCTGCCGACCTAAGGCTCTTTCAGGCAAAAAACCTGAGCGCAGACGAATCAGCAATCACCGGGGAATCAGTGCCCGCTTTCAAAAAGACCGATACGATCGCAGGAGAACGAATAATTGCGGATCAAAGCTGCATCATGTTCAGCGGCACGTTTGTTACAAAGGGAACAGGGCAGGGAGTCGTTGTTGGGACCGGTGAGAAAACTGAGCTTGGAAGAATCGCAAAACTAATAACAGAGACAGAAAAGATCACAACACCACTTACAAGGAAGATGGCAGAGTTCACCAGGATCCTCGTCGTCGCAATCCTCATAATCACAGTTCTCAACTTTGCACTGGCAGTATGGTTCGGTATCGAGATAGAAACAGCGTTTCTCGCATCCGTGTCCCTTGCAGTCGCAGCAATCCCTGAAGGACTGCCCGCGGTTGTGACAATGGCGCTGGCGATCGGTGTTACAGCGATGGCACGGAAAAACGCAATCATAAAGCGGCTGCCTGCCGCAGAGACCCTCGGATGCACCACGGTCATCTGCTCGGACAAGACCGGGACGCTCACAAAGAACCAGATGACGGTGTCACGGATATACGCCGGGAAAACAGACTACACCGTGAGCGGGGTCGGGTATGAACCAGTTGGAGCGTTTACCCCTGCTGAGATGAGTGAAGAGCTGAAACTAACATTAAAAGTTGGCAATTTCTGCAACGATGCAAGAATCGCCCATGAAAATAGCTACAGCATCATCGGAGACCCCACAGAGGGTGCGCTGCTCGTCTCTGCGATGAAAGCAGTGAACGCAGCGAAAACAGGCAGTGAATCATCCAATGACCCGTTACATCGGCTGGACGAGATACCGTTTGACTCAGAACAGCAGTACATGGCTACGCTGCACGAGGGCGACGGAAAACACATAATATTTGTGAAAGGGTCGCCAGAGCGGGTTCTCGAGATGTGCCAGACCAGAATGGTTGATGGCAAGATCAAGCCAATTGACCGGGCGGAGCGAGATGAGATACTTGCAAAGGTAGATGAAATGGCAGGGGATGCGCTCCGGCTACTTGCAATGGCATACCGGGAAGTTCCATCAGAGAATGGTTCAATCGATGAGAACGATCTTATGGGCATGACCTTTCTTGGCATCCAGGGAATGATCGATCCGGCAAGAGAGGAGGCGATAGACGGGGTTGCAAAGTGCAAGAGCGCAGGTATCCGGGTTGTGATGGCAACAGGCGATCATGCAAAGACCGCACGAGCAGTCGCCCAAAAACTCGGAATCGGAATTAACGAGGAGAAAGTGGTCACCGGAGAGGAACTCTCAAAGATGAGTGATGATGAACTCCACGATGTCGTTGCGGATGTGTCGGTCTACGCACGGGTTGCGCCTGAAGACAAGTTCAGGATCACAAGGGCTCTTCAGAAACACGGGGAGGTCGTCGCAATGACCGGTGACGGCGTCAATGATGCGCCAGCGCTCTCTGCTGCTGACATCGGGATTGCCATGGGCATAACCGGGACTGAGGTGAGCAAAGAAGCGTCAGACATGATTCTTGCCGACGACAACTTCGCAACAATCGTCTCTGCTGTGGAAGAAGGCAGATACGTCTACAACAACATCAAAAAAGTCATCCTGTACACACTCCCGACAAACGGCGGGCAGGCGCTGCTGGTTATGGGAGCAATACTCCTTGCACCATTCCTAACACTCTTCCAGGACCAGCTTCCACTCGCACCCGTGCAGATACTCTGGATCAACCTCTTCGATGCAGTGGCGCTCGCACTCCCACTGATCATGGAACCAATAGAGAAAGATCTACTCAAGAAGCCCCCGAGAGACCCTGACGAACGAATCACCGACCCCCCATTTTTCAGGAAAGTCGGGCTGGTCTCAATCGTGATGGCGATCTCAGGATTTGCAATATACTACCACTACGGGATACCTGCGATCGATGGATCAGTAATAGTGAATCCTGACCTGATACCACAGGCGCAGACCGCTGCATTCACAACCGTTGTGCTGGTGCACCTCTGCTACGTCGTGACCGCACGATCAATCACAGAATCAGCATTCACATTCAGTCCGTTCTCCAACAGATGGCTGCTCGGAGGGATGATACTCACCATCATAACGCAGCTCACAATCGTCTACCACCCGATCGGAAATGCCATTCTCGGAACGGCACCGCTGCCGCTGGACTGGTGGGGACCGATGATACTGTTTGCGCTGCCCGGGTTCGCTGTGGTTGAGATTGAGAAGTGGCTTGCGAAACGAAGCGCGTCAACCCGACGCTAATAATAGGCTGTGCAACAGTAACTTCGTGATACCCTCATGAGATACATCAATAACCAGACATCACAAATCCGGCTACCCCTCATCAAACGACCTGCAATTAATCTATCGCATGGCACCCGCGACTGAAAGCTGCAAAAACAGAAAAAAACGCAATTTTTTAGCTGACAACCTGTTTGATTTCCAGAACAAGTTTGCACATCCCATTATAAATAAGATAACAAAAAGAAAAAGGGACAATGATTGTATAGAGCATAAAGCCACGGTTTAACCAGTATACGGGAAAACATTTTAAGAACATCGTCCAGACGATTCTTGAGGTTCCAAACAAGCAAGAACTTCTGCCGTTCCGGTTCAACTACCCCCCCCCCCTTATATGCTGACCATTGGTGGTTATGGGAAGTTTGGAACGGGCGATAACGCGGGTACTTACGATTCTACGGTGTGAGGACCAGGGATTAGATCTGCTTAAGCACCACGGTAGATACTGACAATAACTGCATGAAACAACGCGATTCCCTGGAGACATGCGGCATCATTATCGCTATGCCCCAATGAACTTAGTGCTTACCGAAAAATAAAGTAGCAAAGTTGGCTGATGTCACGCTACATCCCCGACATTCGTGCGATTCGTTCATTCGTGCCATTCGTGATCCTTTATGCTGATTTTATCACCAAAGAATGCGGCGGGATGAACTTGGCGGAATCACTATGCACATGCCCTGGACTTAAGTCCGGGATTTAGTGATCTACAACATGCATGTCAAGAAAGGCATAATACACACCAAACAAAAAGAGTTGAAACAATGGTAAAAGCAGTTGTGAATTTGGCTTTGATATCTAGTATGGTTGTATCGTTATTCATTGGATTTTTTTTAACTTCCCGTGCACAACCTGATGAAACAACAACATCTATTCAATGGTTAGGTCATGCGACGTTTAAAATCACAACGTCTGATGGAAAAACAGTGTTAATTGATCCCTGGATCACAGACAACCCTAAATGCCCAATAAATTTATCGGACATAACAGAAGCTGATATCATCCTGGTTACACACGATCACTTTGACCATATTAGCGATGTAGTTGAGCTTGCAAACACAACAGGAGCAACTGTTGTGTGTCAGCCTGAAACCGCACAACGTCTTATTTCTGAAAAAAACCTGTCAAAATCTCAGGTAATACATGAGAAAGGCATGAACACCGGCGGCAGTGTAAAAATAGAAAATGTTACGATCACAATGACCCAGGCGTTTCATAGCTCAGAAACCGGTGACCCAACCGGCTACATAATAAGAACAAAAGATGGGACAACAATATATCACGCAGGAGACACCGGCATCTTCCAGAGCATGAAACTACTCGGAGAAATCTATGACATCGACATAGCACTTCTACCAATCGGAAGCGTATTCACGATGGACCCAATCCAAGCAGCGCACTCGCTCAAACTAATAAAACCAAAAATAGCAATCCCAATGCATTATGGCACATTCCCAATACTCATACCAACAACAGATGAATTCGTAACCGAAGCGCACAGACACGCGCCCAATGTAAAGATTGTCACGCTAAATACCGGGGAAACATACGAGTATAACGAATGTGGAACCAGCATCAATATAGGGCACGGGAGACCCAACTGAAAAGCCCAGTAACACTGGCAAAGATCAGGAGGAGGTTATCATGATGTTATTTGGTCTACAATATCCGTGACCCATACTTCATCTTTAAGCAGTGCAGACGTTGCTCTGATCAGTTTTTCCTTATCGCCATCGCAATAGTTCATTGCTAAAGAATCAAGTGCATGGTGCGACCCGTTTTCTAATATTTTAGAGTTGTTAGGGCACTTGACTTCGATACATTTTCTTACAACCTGTTCCTCCAAACTTCCTGGAACCGTTAAAAGTCGCACTTCAAAGACACCTCCGCCTTTCGGATGATTCAAGATAAGCGAACCGTTGTTTTCTTCAAGTGTGGGAAACAGATTATTGGTGAACTTCGATGTGTCTTTTAAAATAGATTTTAATTTATCTGAAATATTCTTTTTCAATTTCCCATATCCCTCACCGTCATCATCGAAAATAACGGTCGTGTGGATATCGTCCCCAACTTTTCCCAGCGTATCGATAACAACTCTCCCGAAAACCTTCTTGATTATCGTCCGTCTACCGTTATCACCAAATATTATCAGGGCGTATTGCCTTTTTATAGTCTCCGCGGCAGAAGACCCCGTTACTTGTAGTGAGGCGGAAGTCACGAAATCAAAACAACTCCCTCCCAGCAACATCTGGAGTTTATTCATTTTCTTGTCTGTTGTGGTATAAACATGATCTCGCAAGTGTTCTTTCATGATTTCATCAAAGAACCATGCGTCGTTTTCCCCTCACCCCGGATTATCTTCAGTTTTAGAACCCCCCCCCCTGAGTGCTTACCGAAAAATAAAGTAGCAAAGTTGGCTGATGTCACGCTACATCCCCGACATTCGTGCGATTCGTTCATTCGTGCCATTCGTGATCCTTTATGCTGATTTTATCACGAA
>RXIK01000211.1 GCA_004211975.1 Methanosarcinales archaeon
CTCCTCTGTTGAAATTGGATAGGCTATTCCACCACAGTATAACAATAATATTCTTTAAATGTTTAAAACCACTATCAGTAGAAATTATGAAAAATGGATAACGACCTGCGGAATGTCAGATGAAGATCTTCAAGGATCTGAATAAAGATGGGCGCACCATCATCATGATCACGCACGATCCTGCGATCGCGGCATACGCTGACAGGATCGTTGCCGTGAGGGACTGGCTGCTTGCGGAGGGATTCAACCAATCTTCGACCTGAAATCTGCAAGATCCATGACCAGATAACCAAGTTCCCTCAGATCCTCTTTTTTATCAATCGACTTTGCGATCAATACAAACTCCCTTCTGCTTGAGTTCCAGACCACATACTCCGACTTTTCTTCGAGTTTATCAAGTTCCCGCTTTGCATCCCGGGAGCTCATGTCCTTCCATTTGCACTCGATAAAGAGAATTTCTCTGCTCTTTTCATTTAATGCCACGATGTCGATCTCCTTATCACGGTGCCACCACTTCCCGATGCGGTCAAAACGCTCCGACCACGGCATATACTTGAATAGATCATCTCTCACAAAAATTTCGAATCGTTTACCAAGATAACTAGCCAATTCATCGTTGCGCAGGGTAAATACCCCTCTTTCCATCCGTTCCCTGTGTCTGTGAACGAAATTGAACCAGAAATCGAAGAGATTGTCTTTGATTGTGTATATGCCTGCCTTTCTGATGCCCATGATCGGCACGGTTCTTTCGACGAAACCAAGTCGGATCAGTTTATCCAGATATGGATAAATCTTTCTTGCGTCGATTCCAACTGCGTTTGCTATCTTGCCGGGTCTTGTGCTGCCATACGCGATCGCGTTTAAGATTGAGAAGTATGTCTTCAGTTCTTTGAATTCTTGTGATATTATAAAATACGGCTCCCTGTAGAAGTACCCGTCCTTTCTGAAGAACTCAAATTCTATAAAATCGGTGAATGTACCATATTCCGATGCTTTGAGAAGATATTCAGGCACGCCACCGATTGTCATGTACAGTTTCGCACGATCCTCAAAGTTCATCCCGGAAAAATCACCGGTAAACGAAAAAGGCAGTTTATCCAGAAGAATGTCCCTGCTTCGCCGTCCATACAGCGGAGAAGACTGGGATAAAACTTTCTCGCTCATCAGACCGAGAAGGGAACCTGAAAGAACGATAAATATATTTGTATTCGAGAACTTCAAATCCCACAATCGTTGAAGCGTGCTCAGAATGGTCTTGTCACTCCGCATCATGTACGAAAACTCATCAATCACCAGATATATTCGTTTATCAGGAATATTTTTTGCAAAATATTCAAATAGTTGATTCCAATCCTTAATCTCCAGTTGGGCGAGGAGCGGGTCTTTGAGATACTCTGCCATCTTCTCTTTCAACTCTTCGATCTGCTGTTTTGGTGTGGACTCGGCAGCGATATAGAATACCCCCTCGCGACCCCGGATAAATTCAAGGAGCAGCCGCGTCTTGCCGATCCTGCGCCGCCCGTACAGAACAATCAATCTCGCACCGCGGCCAGCCCATTCCCGCTCGAACAATTCCAGTTCGGGTTCTCGATCTACGAATATACTAATCATGATTAGTACTAATATGGATTAGTACTTAACGGTGTTCATCGGACAATAAGTCAATCCGGACAGTTATTTGTGGTGGTGCCACATCCCGGGCACTAACCAACTCTGCCGGGGTGGAGAAGTCATCAATGATGTTTCAAGGAGACCAGAGGGTAAGTTTATCTTTTCCATTAGGGGTCACACTTCACTATAAAGTCTTTCGATTAATCGAAATGCTTAAGTACTATTACTTACGCTCATACAACCAGACAAGTCGATTAATCGATAAGTCCGAACAAAGGAAGTGAACAACATGAACAACCACAACCACACCACTCACAACAACGAACAGCGACCGGATGAACGCCCATTCGCACACATCCTGAAGAGAGCACTGCTACCTCAACAGGACGAGAAAATCGACACCGCGCAGCATACGTCAGCCACCCCGGAGTACCGGATCACAATCGAGCACGGATCAATCCGGATAGGACAGGAATGCGCTGCCAG
>RXIK01000104.1 GCA_004211975.1 Methanosarcinales archaeon
TCTGTGTCCATCTGTGAAATCTGTGGCTGACAAAAGTTTTTAGCCACAGATTAACACGGATTACACAGATTTCTCCTGCAACTCACTTGAACATATTCGTGGAATCTCGTGTAACTCCGAATGGCGTGACAGTCCCGGTGACTGAACTTAGAGGATTGCTATCCCGGCTCAGGCGAGTTGCTGGCAGCAAGACTCGGGGGTGCAGTCACCCCGGGTGATCCGGACCGTGCCAGACCAGCGGGCTTAGCAGATAACACCCAACCAGCCCTGTGAGAATCCATGCAAACCAGTCGCAAAATCCACCATAGTGCGCGAGGATTGTGAGAACAAACACAACTGCAAGTGGCACCAGTATCTTGACTGATCTGATCTTTGGATACGGTATATTGCTGACCATTAGCACTGATAGTCCCGCAATCACACCGGTTATCACGTACTGCGGATAATAAATGTAATTAATTAGATATAACAATAGCGCAGCGAATGTGCCGGCTGCAGTGATCGGAAGCCCGCGAAACTCATCGTCATCCAATATCCCAAATCTGGAGAGCCGGAGCACGCCACAGACAAGATATGCGGCAGAGAAGACACATGCAACCGTGTGATGATCAGTGCCCACCATCATATAATAAATGAGTGCGGGAACCACCCCAAATGAGATAACATCTGCAAACGAGTCGAGGTGCTCACCCATAACTCCCAACTCAACACGTCTTGCAACAGCGCCGTCCACGCCGTCTGCAAGCGCAGCAGCCAGAACCAGGATTGCAGCGCTGCTCGGATCACCATTTAGCAAATACAGGATGGCTGTGAATCCAAACAGTACATTTAAGATCGTGATCAGGTCTGGTAATCGAACCAGCCTCAGTATATTCAGGTCAGTTCCATCACGGATACGTTCATTCATCGCTACTCGTTCCCAACATTTTTATGGCGATTACGGTCTCGCCAGCGCGCACCTTGTCCCCTTTACGTATGGCAGGCTCAAACCCCGGTGGCATGGTCATGTCCACCCTTGAGCCAAACCGGATCATGCCAACACGACCACCCCGCCGCACAAAATCGCCTTCTGCGACATAAGGGACGATTCTGCGCGTTATCGTTCCGGCGATCTGAGTGACTACGCACTCAAACCCATCGTTTTCGATGACTATCTCGTTCCGCTCGTTTCGGAGGGAATCCTTCGTGAAAGCCGGGATGTGACTCCCTTTCGTATACCGGATTGCTTTGATCCTGCCGGAAATTGGCGCCCTGTTAACATGCACGTCATGAAAGTTCATGAAAATCTGCACCGCACCATTCTTGATCGCCATGACCCTGCCATCAGCCGGCGCAAGCATTGCGCAATCGCCATGACTACCTGGATACGGGGTTGGTGTGCGGTGTGGATCCCGGAAAAACCCGATAAAGAATATCGTCAGTAAAATAAATGCATACGTGACGGTTCGCATCCGTTCATCGACGCTGATGAGCAAAGCTGACGTCAGGGCACAGATCGCTACTGAGACGATCCATCTGAGCGAGCCTTCTGCAAGCCGGATCATCACAACCCATCCTCACGCTTATTGCGGGTGGTCATAGTGGTTAAGTAGCTGCGCACAATTGTAAACAGCTGATCGATCACATCCAGCAGTTCCGGAAGCACCCGCAACACGACATAAGCAATCACAAAGAGCGCGATTCCTGAACCGATCTTTGCGATGACGTGGTGTGCAATCTGAAAACTGATATGATCGATACAACTGATATGATCGATACTATTGATATCATTACTATGCCAAAGCCATTGATTTAACCATTGTACCCATTGGTATTGATATAACCATCGAAACCATTGGTATCCAAAAGCAACAACAACAAACGCATCTCTTATCAGATTCAGCACATAAATCACTGGAATCGAAGCGATAAACGCAATAGTAGTTCTTTTTGCAGAAGCGCGTACACAGAATATCAATCCGATGAATATTGCGATGCTTTCGATTGCAGTGCATGCGAAAATAATTTTGACCTGATGTCCATTGAGTTTGATCGCATCCATGATCATTGATTCTTCCCCGAGTGCCAGTTCTGCCGGCACGTTGAATAGGTGCAGGATATAAACGACCTGTTCTGCGACTGCAGAGATCAAAAACGTGTTGAGAAACTCTACTTTGGCAAACGGATAGTAAAACAGACCGCCAAGCGCTGCAGCAGTTGTTATCGTCAGGAGAACGTCCCCGTCGTCCAGGCTATGCTCATAATTCCGATACATCGCATGGGCAATGATCATGCAGAAGACCGATACGGCCAGCACCAGCAGGACGTTTACATAATCACCGATCTCAATATAATGCGCCGGCTGGATTAGCCAGTGGATCGCAAAGAAGCCCCAGCCCGCAGATCCTGCAAGAAATCGGTAATTCCGGTGTTGTCCGGGTAGTGCCGATGCTATGATCAAGAATATGAGTGCCGCCCATAGTGCATGTTCAATTATTGTAGTCACCCTCTGCAATTAAATTAGGTGGTGTTATTTGATATATTAATCTTTCATCCGTCAAATAAGGAAATCTGCAATCCGATCCGTGATTATCCTTCTGCAGTATACACAGTGTAGTTCGACCTTCTCGCCACGATGTATCGTAAACCGCGGTTTAACAGGCTCATCAGTGTTTGTGATGCAGTTTGGGTTTATACATCGGACCACGCCCTCAATCTCGGATGGAAGAACCACTTTGTGCTTGTCTGTAACCTTGTAGTCGCGTATGATGTTAATAATCGCATCAGGAGAAATTAATGCGATTTCATCAACTTCTCCAGGATTTAATTCTCGATCCTCGATCTTGACGATGTCTTTCTTCCGGTCAGATACGTTCATGACCACACTCATCACCTCGGTCGATCGGTCAGTGATACCCAGTATGCGCAGCACATTCAGCGCCTGTCCTGCAGCGATATGATCGATCACTGTGCCGTTTCGGATCCTCCTGACTCGCAGTTCCTGCTTTTCAGGCGGGGTTTCCTGTTTCATCCCATCACCATCGAGAGAATCGCCATGCGCACAGGCACACCATAGAATGATTGTTTGAAGTATACTGCATGTCTGCTTTTGTCAACCCCGGGATCAATCTCGCCCACTCTTGGGAGTGGGTGCATTATGATCAAATTGTCTTTTGCATCCTTTAATGTCTCTTCTGTTATTTTATAGCTCCCGGCAACCGCCTGGTACTCGCCCAGGTCCGGGAACCGCTCCTTCTGAATCCTTGTGATGTATAACACATCCACCACACCGATAACATCGTCCAGATCTCTGGTTTCCGTGATTTTTGCTCCTTTGTCTGTCAGGTCACGTTTCAGTGAATCAGGCATCCGCAATTGATCTGGCGAGACAAGATAGATCTCGGCGTTGTACATGGAAAGCGCATGTGTGAGTGAATAAACGGTTCTGCCATACTTAAGATCCCCGACAATTGCGATCTTCACGTTATTTAGTTTGCTTTCCTTTCGTATTGTGTACAGGTCCAGAAGCGTCTGTGTCGGGTGCTGTCCTGCGCCGTCGCCTGCATTTATAACTGGAACTGACGAGAATTCAGATGCCATCCGTGCTGCACCCTCTTTTGGGTGCCGCAGAACGATTGCATCAGCGTACCCCCCCATAACTGAGATGGTGTCTGCAAGGTTCTCGCCCTTTGCAACCGCTGACTCTTCGGTCGGACCGAAATCGATGACATCACCTCCAAGCCGTTTCATCGCTACATCGAACGAAAGACGAGTTCTGGTGCTTGGTTCGCAGAATAGCGTCACAAGTATTTTGCCAGCCAGGATATCGGACACTCCGCTGTGTGTAATCGGCTCGAGTTGTGCGGCACGGTCTAAAATCCGGTTAATCTCACCGCGCGAAAAACTCTGTATGTTAATGATGTGTTGTATCGGATTCACATTATTCCCGTCCTGCTATCACCTGTACATAGTCATTTTCATGTATTAAAAAGTAGTGTCAGTCTCTCTGTGTCGCCATGTTTCATGATGAACCTGTGTCATTTCCCTGTATATGGCATCAAAAACATAAATACGAGTATGCGCGACACATAACTCACCACACCCCAACCTCACCTGCGCGGACACCGATTCTGCAACCCTTCAAGAATCGCGTCGTACCTTGCGCAAATGCGCTCAATCACATCATCTGACGCATTACTATGTGTAGGAAACGTGATACAATCTGCATCGCCCACATCAACAGAATCCGACGCCACCAGCACGCCAGTTTGCGATATCGTAAATCCAAGATCGTTTAAGATGTGAGATGCCATCGCCGATGCCGGCTTCACCTTGATGTCCAGCTCCGCATCCATTTTTCTTGATCTTTCATGATACTTCTCGCTTAACTCATTTAACTCGGAGATAACCTTTGAAACATCACGTTTCGTGCCATGCCTACCAAGCGGCTCTGTTGATTGCAGCAGGTCGGCAAAGGTGGTGGACGCAATCTCAATAATCCCTCCTGAAAAATGCTTCTTAACCTTATCCGAGTATCCTTTTGAGATAATAAGGGTGTGAACATCAGTTAATACTGCAAAATCTTCGGCAGACGGATTATACGCATTAACTGTGACACACGGCACCCCATAACGATGCAAAAGCGACTCATACATAGGGGTTACACCGATCCGTGACGCCAGCCTCGCCTTCAGCGCAGTCCGGATCGCATCAGGGTTGTTCGAATCCAGACCAAAGTATTCGGCAAACCCGGGCGTCGTTGTGAGAAGTTTTGTGTGCCCTTCCGGAGTCGATGCGATCAGCCCCATCTCATTTAAGATGTGTATATGTGAATAAGTCGAGTTTCCACGAATTCTCACAATGTCCGATTGTTTCACCGGCTGGTGGTACGCAATCATCGATAACGTTCGGAGAACTGGTGCCGGCAGTTCCTTCGGGGCAAACGACTTAACATACTCGACATATTCGGATCTAACCCGCATCAAATATTTTGTATCGCTTGATTTCAGGATTTCAAGCCCGGATTCTCGCATGCCATACTCTTCAACCAGCTTGTTCATGATCAAAGTGGTTTCATCCACAGGTTCACCGATTAATTCACTCAACTGTCCAATGTCAATCGAGCGATCCGAAGCAAACATGGCAGCCTCGAGGATCTGCTTTTCGTTTTTCACAATACGGACTTATATCATATATCTAATATCACTTTCTACGTGTCCACCCCATCGACCCCCACCATGATAATTAATGATAAATATTCACCACACCACTCCAAACCGCAACATTTAAAAGCGATTAATCCGTATATCGCATGTTGCCTCGGAGGGCAACAGCAGGAGGCATTACATGTCACAAAGTACAGGTTTAGTAACCGAACGATATGATCCAAAAGGCATGCGTGCGCATGCGTTCCATTTGTTCTCGTGTGTGACCCTTATCATCACGGGCTGGTACATGGCAAAGCAGTTTAACATGTGCACCGTGATGGATGCGTCAGCAAACGCATGGCAGCTCATCCCGTATGAGTCCGTGCGCATGTTTCACATGTTTGCCGCGCTTATATTCATCATGGCAGTCTGGATATTTATTCCATACAACCTTGTTACGAGCGGGCACCTTCTCTCTGAGATATTTTTCATACCAGACGCGATCCAGTTGAAGAACCTGTTTCTCAGTCTCTTCAAAAAGGCAGAGTATCCGAGATTCGTCGTCGTTGACGAGGCGTCGGGGCATTACAAGAACAAACTGCACCCATTTGTCAAACTGATGGTGATTCCCGAGAACATTGCGGTCGTCCTGATCGTGATTACCGGTTTGATCATGTACAACCCCGAATTCGCCATATGGCAGACCACTGTCGAACCAGCGATTCTCATGGGCGTTGGATATGTATCAACATTATTCAACATGTCCCCAATCGGATTTATACGTACAATTCATCTGTGGGCGATGTACTGGTTTATAGTCGAACTCGTGCTGCACTTCGGATTCCTTGGAATGGATCCAAGAACCATGAAGTACTTCAAGGCAGTCTTCGTAAACGGCAAGGAAGATATGGATGAATACACCGAGATCATCAGAGAGCCACACAAAGAAAAGAAGCCAAAGGCAAAAGGAAAACATCCCGTGGTCGTTCTGAATTGAAAATAAAAGGAAAAGCCTGGATATTCGGAGATGACATCGATACCGATGCGATCATCCCCGGCAAATACCTGCGCACCACAGATATGCAGGTATTTGCCGATCATGTGCTCGAAGGCATCGATCCTGAATTTGCAGGGAAGGTAGAGAAGGGCGACATCATCGTCGCAGGCAGGAATTTTGGGTGCGGGTCATCCAGAGAGCAGGCGGTGCTCGCAATCAAACATGCAGGCGTCGGATGCGTTATAGCATCAACATTCGCACGTATTTTTTTCAGAAACGCAATAAACATAGGTCTTCCGATTCTGGAAACCGGAACAACGATCTCATGTGAACAAGGGGACCTAATTGAGATTGATATCGAGAACGGAATCGTTGAGACGGGTGGTTGCAAGTATACCGGGTCAAAAATGCCAGAGTTTCTGCGCGAGATCCTGTTGGACGGGGGTCTTGTTGCACATCGCAAGAAAGAATCTGCAAAGGAACGGTTTGGTAAGCAGTCAGTTGCATATTCCAAGAGCAGCATTTTAGCGAATAAAGATCATTTGAACCGGATTGTTGACCTGGTTGCACCAAAAAGATCTGATAAGGTGCTTGACATCGCAACAGGAAATGGGTTTTTAGCGTTTGAGCTTGCAGACCGGGTTTCCGAGGTCATCGGGTGCGACATAACCCGTGACATGATTGATACTGCAAAAGCCATCCGTGATGAAAGAAAACTTTCCAACGTCACTTTTGAGATGATGGATGCTGAATCCCTCGGGTTTGACGATGGGTCTTTTGACATTGTCTCATGTAGATTCGCATTCCATCATTTTACAAACCCCGGAAAAGTAATATCTGAAATGGTTCGTGTCTGCAAAAGCGGCGGAACAATCGTGCTTGTGGACGGTCTTTCGTCAGAGGACGCTGTGAAGAGCAAGTACCACAATGAAATCGAGCAGATCCGGGATCCTTCGCATGTCAGGCTGTATCCGCAGTCAGAACTGGAAGGAATGTTTCGTGATGCCGGACTAAAGATTATTCACGCAAGAAACTGGGATGCAGACTTCTATTTTGATGAATGGATACGTATCGCCGATCCCGGAGACGAAATCGTTGAGCAGATGCGGGACGACAGGACAGGTCTCAATGTCCATTTTGACGCTGACAGGCGGTTGCTTTTTACTTATGATACGGTAATTCTGGTGGCTGAGAAGCACACGAGATTGTGAAATGAATCCCTGACACTGCATCTTACAGCTTTCATTGACACACCCCTCCAAACACTGTAAGCCCCCACTTAAACTTAACTAAACACAACTTAAACCTGAAACATAACCCTTAACACCCCAAACCCGGAGGAAACAAACATGACCCCCACACCCCTCGAAGACTGGATCATCCGGCTCCGGCGCGAATTTCACAGGAAACCCGAACTGAGTTTCAAGGAGTTC
>RXIK01000212.1 GCA_004211975.1 Methanosarcinales archaeon
CTGACATTCCGCAGGTCACCATAATTAGTTCACAATTTCTACTGATAGCGTTTTTGGAATATCCATAAAATATTGTTTTTGTGATGTGGTGGCACAGCATACTGAATTTCAACTTGGGCTGATCACATTGCTCATTTCACGCGTCGTTCCTCAAAAATGTGACTTTTAATATTTTTTTATCCGTAATAATTCATTCTAATCGTATCGTTCGCAGATGTGCGCTGATGTTTAACGAACAAATATACGTTTGTTCCGTGTTAATTGATGGTTTATTATATTTTTAACCGGCCAGAGTGACTTTAAAGGTGTCTCAAGCATAATACTTTTCGCATTCACTGCCCATCAGGCTCAAGATGTTCCATAACTCCTCTGTCATGTTTGCCACACTCCTCTCAGAAGTCTCACCAAGTTGGATCGTTGCTTCTGTGATTCCTCTGAACAGGAAAAATACCCACCGCATTGTGGGGTTCTGCACAGGTTTGTTCACCTGATTTCTAACCGATTTTCCAGTTTCTTTCAACCCTTGTCTAAGTGTCTGTTGAGCAATTGAGTAGATGAACAGGCACAGCACCATAATCATTGCTAATGCTTCGATTCTGCTTTCCTTCTTTAAATACACCTCTGAAACATGAAAACTCTTATCTTTCAAAAACCGGAACCCCCGCTCGACCGTGCTTTGACTCTTGTAATATGACAGGATTTCATCAGCGGTAAGATCTTTAACATTGGTTGCCAGGATAAATCTCCCCAGTTTTTCGCGTTTTCGCGCAATTTCCTGTTCATCCACCACAATATCTGCTTTCACTGAATAATATGTCTCAAGTTCCTCTCCTTTCTTTGGTCTTCCCCGTTTACCGTTCATCCGGCGTGATTTTGTTTCTATCGAGAGTTTTTCGAACTGATAGCTCTGGTGTTTGGAAAGCCATGCATCTGCAGCCCTTTTTGCATCTTCATAGCAGGCATATTTCATTTTTTTCAATTTATTAATGGATTTCTGTGCAGCATTAAGATTCTTTTCGATATTCTTGTCATAAGTCTTTTCTTTACGTTTTTTCATCTCTTCTGACTGGATCAGTACCCACGTTTGCGCAATTCCACCATAAGACGATTTAACTTCGTGATATGAATATCTGGCATCAGCACAGGATTCCAGTTCGATATCAGTATCCAGGAGGTCTTTTGCTTCAGTGATCGTTGCAGGCACCCGTGTGATCCACAGGGTGCGCTCCCCCAATTCTGTGATATTATCTTCGCTATAAATTGCACTATCGGCAATATGGTACACTTCATCGCTTAATTTCAGACTTTTCTGGATATTCTTGACGGTTTTTACCAACGTTTTCTTATCAGATGCATTTCCAGAAAGTGTTTTTACAAAAAGTGGGATCCCTTTCTGATCACAGACCATGCTCAACACAAAACGCTTTAAATCCCAGCGGTTGTCTTTAGGGTGGCCATACGTTATCTTGATAGTATTGTGGTCAGGATCCGGATTATCGTAAGCTCCATGCAGACTGAAATTAGTCGTGTCCGTGTGAAGCACGTGCGCACCAAACGAGACATGATTCATGGATTCCGAGACTATCCGGTTGAAAAATTCAGTACAACCATATTCATAGATCTTATCCAGCGTTCTTCCGAGCACGTCGTCGTTAAGATGTTTCGGAAGCACACCATCCCCAAGCAGCCGTTCTATTGGGAGCTCTTCAAAATATTTGGAGTAAAGATACAATCTACTTTCATTAAACCCCAAACCATTCAAGCACATAGCTTTAATCACGGTCGAGTGAGGTATGTTATGATCCCGATTTTTTGGTATGACCGAATCTATTATATCGGCAATATCAAGTTTATCAAATATTCCAGCAACAAGCCCAAGGTGTGCAAACGATGTAGTTGTTATCTCACGCAATTAATCATCCCCTCAAAGGATATTACTGGTTAAATAGGTGTGATAGGTTAAAATAGTTGGGGTTTGAGATGCGTCTACAGAATATAAGTTACAGCACACCTATAATATTTTTCAGATAATTAAAACCGCTATCAGTAAAAATGATCTGGGATTAACCGATACGTGCGGAATGTCAGTTAATGCTATCTTGTAACTACTCAAGTAAGGTTATACGCAGATATCTGCATTCGATCCCGCTCTCAGGCAGAAGAGCAACAGCGGGTCGCGCTCGCACGGGCAGTCGTTGCAAAGCCGCGAACATTCCTCCTTGACGAGCCACTCAGTGCGCTTGACAACCGGACACAGAACCCCGGCTCCGGGACGAACTCAAACAAATCCACCACGAGGCAGGGCTGACCACAATCCACGTCACCCACGACCAAAACGAGGCAATGGTGCTTGCAGATCGCATCGGCGTGATGATGGGCGGCGCAATCGTGCAGATAGGAACGCCCGAAGAGGTCTTCAGCAAGCCGGTTTCAGACGAGGTCGCAAGCTTTGTGGGCGTCGAAAACATCCTTGATGGCAGGATTATATCAAACACAAACAATCTTGCAACCATCAACACCGACGAGGGCTGCATGATCGATGCGGTGTCAGGTTACGCCGAAGGCGACACGGTCCGCATCTACCACCGCCCGGAGGATGTCACAATCACACCAGACAATGATCCTGCCCGGAAAAACAGCGCACGAAACTGTTTTGCAGGCAAAATCACGCGGATCACGCCGTTTGGCGCAATGGTTCGCCCCAAAATCAACTGCGGGTCTCCACCCAGGGTCCGGACAACAAAACAATCAGCAAAAAAGCCTGGACTCAGTGTTGGTTCGAAGGTAGTCGCCTCGTTTAAGGCAACCACAGTCCACCTGATAAAAGCGCGAGACAAAGGCGCGGAAAAAGGAATGGGCAGCCACCCGACCACAACAGATATAAATAGTAAATGTCAAACCAACGTACGTAATCCAAATATGATGGGATAAAGAGGGTGATGAAGCCTCTCTTTCACACGGTTGGCAACAACCACCTTCACCAAACGGCAACAGATAACGATGCCACAAGTGAAGGCGTGTGACAGTGGCAAGATGGCTGTGCAAGTCATAATCACCAGACAACCGCGAAAGCGGTTCAACAACACGAAACAATACAACACAACAATACGGAGGTAAATAGACATGAACAAGAACATAATGATACCGCTCGTCACACTCATGATACTGGCAATGGTCGGTGCCGCGAGTGCTGCGGATGATGCGGTGATAGATAAGATTGAGGTTCGCGGCAATTTGGAATCTATCGCTATTGGTGATGGCGCAAACGATGCCATAGAATGGAACGCCACCAATTTCGCTGCGTTCTGGTATGATCTGGACGACAATCTGCAAACAGAGAAGCTCACGCTGAAAGCTGGTGTGCTAAACGCGACGACCGATGATCGAACCATCGATGAGGACGCTCTGAACTACACTACAAAACCAGTATATCAACAATACGAACTTAATGAGGCAGGCCTGCTTCTGGAAGTCGGTGTTGCTAACAGGACTGGGTACTTCATTGAAGGCTGGATGGCAGATAAGTATGTGGCGATCGACAACAATGCAGACAAACTCGTAAAACTCTTGGTCGAGTTTGAGGACGATGACAAGAAGACGCTGTCAACCGGTGAAGCCTGGGATCTTGGCGGAGGATTCAGTCTTACTGCACAGCAGATCGACCTTGAAGGAGAGAAGTGCTGGCTA
>RXIK01000130.1 GCA_004211975.1 Methanosarcinales archaeon
GACGTAAACCCTACCCGTTACTCACCAAACCACGGAACGAAGCTCGCAACGAATTACGTGGAGGTGGGATATCCGCTTAAGGTAGTGCCATTGATGTCTGCCCCGACTCCTTGTCATAGTACCGCCCCTCTGCAGGACCGATTTTGTTTTTTGCCCACTCTATGGCACCATCTATCCGGGGATCTTCAACACAATAAGTGGCATAAGTTGTCGATTGTGCAGGCGCAGGTGGAGTTGTTGGTGAATCGGGTGTGGCTACCTCATCTGGCGGCGTATCCGTTTCCGCAGGCACTCCCGAAAGGCGGATGTAATCAAAACCAAAGGTATCGTCATGAGATTCCGAAGATTCGCTACCGAAATCAGCCGGATCTATTCTCAAAGCCGTGATTGTGCCTTTCCAGTTGGAGTTTGAGATGGGAATGTCATACTCATGCCATTCGGAGCCATGCGATACGCCAAACCCGACTTTCTTATCTTCGCCAAATCCCGGGGATTCTTCGGTTGAAAAGTAAATCGCACCAGTATCATCTTCGCAATTGCTTGACATTCTAATCTTGATACCATCTACCGATGATGCGTCGATGGAACACAATATGTTCTCAATCCACGGGTCCGGTCCGATTGGGTCGATTATGAATAAACCGTCGCTCTGCACGTTGGTGGCTTCATTTAATATTCCTGCATTGTACGCCAGCCAGCCTTCGGAATTTGCGGGGGTATTGAATTCCCATGAAGTTTTGGCACTAAACTCAAATTTGTTATAATATAAGTCCCAGAATAGATAATTGGCACCCCATTTCTTACTTCCGCCCCAACCAGCTCCTGCGAGGGGATTATAGGAATATAAAGAGGCGGTAGCTTTGGTCTCTGGTGTAACAATTACATGATCTACCGTCTCTTTTGCTACTCTTATCGTCCAACCATTTATGGTTGTTTTTCCGGCATCAATTCTTTCAATATTGTGATTAAGCTGCCAAGTCCCTCTGTCAATTTGTTTCGATAATCCCTGATGATCTGAGGATTCATAGCCCATGGCTTTGTTTAATTGTGATGTTATCTGTTTACCCGGAGCTGTTGAAATGATTGATTGCTCTTTTTGCAACATTGTAAGGATCACTTTTGGGTTTATATGGTACTTCTGGGCTGCATTATATATCATTTCAGAAGGAAGCTTTTTCACCCCATCCACATCAGCTGTTTTATACGTTGCCAAAAAACAATTTTGATTCACCAAAAATTTTTGAATGTCGTTCTGTATCATTGACTGGCAATTTCTAAATTCATCATCTGAGATGATATTATCTTTGTTCGAAATTGTCCCATGTGCAGGAGTTATAAAAATCAAACACATTATAACAAATAATATGCAACATGCTGTTTTTTTACTTGTTTTCAAAGTATCACCAACTAATTAATTGAGTCATTCGAGTTCATTCCTTATGCTTTTTCGTCCTGATTATTTGAGAGTCGTCATCACCCGGACTTATAGTTATGTCGCCCACCGTATCCCCTTCCTCATCCCGAATCGTTTGTCTATCTTTACCTGCAAACTTATCCGAAGTACTTTTACTGATATCCCCTATCTTTTTTCCGTCGATGTCCTTTACTTTTAGCCGATCTTTGCCTGCAAATTTGTCCAAAGTACTTTTACTTATGTCACCCACCTTCTTCCCATCCGCATCTCTAATTGTTTGCCTATCTTTGCCTGCGAATTTGTCCAAAGTACTTGTACTTATATCCCCCACCTTATCCCCTTCTGGATCATATACTGTTTTTCTACCTTTGCCTGCAAACCTGTCCCACCAACTGGTTTTTACCTCATAGTAATCATCATCTTTGTCTGGGAATAACGGTAGTCCCTTTTCATGCCGGTACCACAATTCCAATAATTTATACAATACCCATATTACTAATATTGTTATCACTACATATAGTATTACTATTGCTATATAGAAAAGTGCGATTAATAAAAAAGATAACAAAGCAAGTGTTATAAACACTATTGCAGACACTGCATTAAGTTTAAGCCCGGTTCTCAATCGAGGGTTCTCGATTTTATCAATAAATTTGAATGTTGTAATTATAACCGAACAAACTGTTTTAACAATACCGCCCACTGAAAAACGGCTGACACTTTTGGTCTCGTATGCTTCCATTTTCTTAAGACACCAGTCGGTCACTCTCATGACGATTGACTCAGTGAAACTACTCGCTACAAAACTTAACATAATCTCAATAACTAATATTACTATGAATATTGTTATAATTTCAGCTATCATTCTAAATCATCTCCTATTTATGTTGATTGTTCCAATACATATTCATCGCAACAGTTCATTCAGATTATCAATTTCTTCTTCGTTTTTATGGATTTGCTGTTCGATATCTTCGATTGCCTGCCAAATATCTGATAACTCCTGTAAAGCGCCGTCCCACTGTTATGAGATTCCCACAACGCCTCACCAAAGTCGGTGATAGCACTATTTTTTTTCCTTTCGAGGTTGTATAATTCAACTTTCAATTTTCCTTGCTTCGCAACAGATGAAACCTTATCTCCCAATTTAGCCAAAAACCCAGTTTTCTTTTCCCCGCCTTTTGCTTTTTCCATTTCCTGATTCGTTTTACTTATGAGCGTGTCAATCGCCAAAATATCATCCAATTCGGTTTGTGCGTCTGGAGCCAATTCGGGTGCGTTTTCTATGCATTCCGAATAAGCTAGTTCTCCAGCGTCACCGAATTTTTCGGAACGTTCTTTGGCGAGGCGATTGATTTCGGAGTTAATGGTGGAAATTCGTTTTCTTATCGTTTCTTCATTTGTTCCACCTTCTTCATGTGATTCTGGTTTTGACTCCCTTATTTTATTAATAAAATAAAGGCACTCGTCAGACTCGTCAGTTTTCCCACGCTTTAATAGGCTTTTTCCTTTCCCTGTCCACGCTTCTTCCATATTTGGGTCTATTTCAATGGCTTTATCAAAACATACAATCGCTTCTTCATATTCATCCAATTCATATAGGGAAACTCCTCTTTGATACCATGCAGCATAATGCCACTCTTGAATAAATTCATACTCGGTTTCGAGAGCTTTACTTAAACAATGGATTGCATCTTCATGTTCTCCTAAATAACTTGCTAGTACGAGTCCTTTATAGAACCAAAATTGTGCATCGCCATACAATTCAATAGATTTGTCGAAACATTTTATAGCTTCATGAGGGTTTTTATTTGAGAGAAGCAATCCCTTTTCTTTCCATGCAAGAAAATTTTGGGGCTCCAACTCAATTGCCTTATCATAATATTCAAGTGATTTTATATCATCACCGATTTTAGCATATGCCTTTCCCATAAAATACCAGAGGATAGACTCACTTGGATATTCATCAATTCGCTTTTCAAATACGTTGATAGCTTCTATTGGGTCGCCTTCGAGGAAATCCATCCCCTCTTCAAAAAGTTCAAGGTTTACTCTTGCGAGGTAATCTTCGGCGGGGCTTCCTTCTAATATTTTTTCATCGATATTCTCTTCTTTCAGTTCCCTAACTGCATGTTCCCGACTGTTTCTTGCGAATTCATTATTTGGGTCAATCTCCAGCGCCGTATTAAAACATATAATTGCCTCATTAGATCTATGCAGATATATAAGGGAATTTCCTTTGAGATGCCATGCATCATCATTCTCTGGATATATCTTTATTTCCGCATCAAAACATGCAATCGCATCATCATACTTACCGAGTTCGTGGAGCGCATATCCTTTATTCTGCCATGCATAAGCACTATCTGGCTTGATTTGTAGTGACTTATCAAAACATATAATCGCCTCGTCATACATCCCAAGCTCGTGTAGAACTTTTCCTTTCGCCATCCACGCATCACCATTTTCGGGATCGAGCTCCAGCGCCGTGTTAAAGCACATGATAGCCTCATCATACCTGCCAAGTTCGCTAAAGGTATCTCCTTTAAGACCCCATACACTAACGTATTCGGGATCGATCTCCAACGCCTTCGTATAATACTCCAGTTTCTTTTCAGGATCTTCCGCGTTAGCTCCTAAGAAAACCCATTCGCCAGCTGTTTTTTCTTTTTCCTTCTTTTTAAACAAGCTCATGACACCACATTCCCAGAAGACGATTCAAAAGTTTTGATGAGTATTTGAACGATAAACTTGTTTATTTTACTAGAATTAATCGTATGATAAATTAAAACCCACAAAAAAATGATTAAACCGGGCACGATAAAAAACATGAGCCCAGTACTTGTCGCAATGCCATACCACATTTTATAATATTCGTATCGAGTTTTGATGTTTATCTTGAAGTCTGAACCCGTTTGTGTTGCATCGAAAAATCCTCCGAAATCATCCAGTCTGCCAGCACTGAGAGATCTCAGCCTCTTTCCAGCATATGATATGTAAACAATATTATGATCTTGGTCTTTTTTAACCGAGTAACTTGTAACTTTCAACGCGGATGAACCCATTTTTATCAAAGCATTATCTATTATATTATTTTTAATATTAGCTTCTAATGCATTCGTGGGTTTTGGAGACAATATCCTCTCCTTTAAGCCCATTTCTTGAATTAATTTTACGTATTCTTTTTTAGTCCCAAACATCTTACTAAATTCATCTAATGTGCAATTTTTTATCACAATTTCTTTAGCCACTCATATCACTTCCACTGATCGGTTCACCGAAAGCATCTTCATACGCAACTGCATAAATTGCGAAGACCACAGGCGTAATAATCACCGTGCCGATCCCAAATGATATGCCACCTAAAATAGATAAGATTGATACTAAAACAACATTGAGAATCACATAATTCCAGATTCCTCGCTCCGAACTCATTCTTTTGTTGAGTTTCATAGCTTCGAACACACCAATTTTCTTATCTAAAATAAGCAATTCGACAAAAAGGAACCACGAAATAAAAATCAATCCTGGGATTACAAGTAAAAAAATACCAATAGCAATGATTGCTTTAGTTAGATAGAACACGATAACAATAGGGATAAAACGATTAAAACCTTTGAAGATATCAAATACCTTCACATCATTCCCTCTTATTCTTTCAACAAAAATCAACATGTATCCGGCTAACAGAGGGCCAAACAGAATCGAAAATGATGCAATTGAAGCTAGCCAAAAAAGAATTGAAGCTACGATAAAAGTTCCGGCAGATTGCTTGAATAGTGCGAAACCCTCCTTAAAATAATCTCCAATATCAGGAGAGGATGTATTATATCTAATTATATTATTACTCATTGTAAAATCCTCAAACCGTTGGATTAATACGACTTATGGCACTTGGGACATGTTGATCTGCCCTTTCCACAATCACTGCACGCAAACGCCCCGCAATGTGGGCATATCTTTGTTCCGGGCCATCCTACGTCCCTATCACCTTTTCCACATATATCACATCTTCTTTTCGCCATATCATTTCACTCCATTAATTCTATTTCCCTTTAAGATCCTTCCATGCTTTACTATCTGCTTTACCTTGATCCCAACCAAGACCTTTGCCAGTTTCACCAGTCACGGTATCTTCGATGTCCGTCTTGTGGATGGTTTCACCAGCTCCCAACGGAAGCGAACTTTCTGTAGACCTACTTTCTTTATATCGGCTCATTGTATCACCTTTTATATATTATCCTAACATTTCCTCTTTCTACGTAAGTACGCACATCCAATTAGCGCTACGATCCCAAATAGCGCGCCAAAACCTGGTATGGGCAGCTCTTCCTCAATTTTCCATTTACCATTAACCTTGACAACCGTTCTTGTTTCGGTTTCTTCTTGGGTCTCATCCATAAAAGTAGCCTTGGTATATGTGGTAATTAGATATTTTTCGTCCGTTATTTTTTCTTTCTTAATAATTTTAAACTCGTGCACCTTTATATTTTCTCCTTTTGGACCAACCAACATAACCAAAGTTTGCAGAACATCCTTTGTTTCTTCTTGTGAGTATGGTTCTAATGTATCGGGGTTAACATATAAATCTATTAATTTAGCGTATTTTCCACTATCTATATACTTTACCTCTTTTTCCAACACACTTTCTGGCGTATCATCGCCAACACAACCAGAAAATACCATTGCAATAAAAATTACAGATAGTAACAAGCTTGAAATAGCAATTTTCCTCATAGTAACCATCATTTTGTCAGAAAACAGATTATTCTTACTTCCACAATCCTTCTTCTTCATATTATATCTTCCTTACCATCAATGACCCGAAAAGCAATATCGATGCTAAAAATGCGACACCAACACCAATATCAACATTGAACATGCTCGCAGCAGCAGATCCAAGTGTCCTTGAAAATGGATCATCTGCTGAGGAAACCAACTCTGCTTTCGCCGCAAGGACGCCCACAAAGATTACCCCGGAATATATCAGCGCAAAAACACCTGAAATGACCGTATAAATCCAACTACCCCTAAATATTGCCAATACATTTGTGATCATTGCGATCAAGTAAATTAAGAAAATCATATAAATCAATGTGATCAAATCACTAATATCATCTCCGAGAAATGATAATGATGAAACATTTGTCACGGTGTAAAACAGACTTATGTCCTGTGACATGCCTAAAAAATTGATAGATATTATCGGTAGGAATAATCCAATCACCAATAAACCCAAAGCGACCATTCTCACATTTTTTGCAGCCAAATATCCACGTTCTCTGTTAATTGTATCGCCTTCTTTCCGATCTCCGCCCCTTCATCCACCATGACCCGCGCCCCCCACATAAGCATTTCGGTTGATCAACGGCGCACCAGCCGCTGCGGTTTCGTCTGCCATGTGTATCCTCATCTTTCTTTCACCTCTCAGATAACCAACGTATTAACGTTAATCCTACCGTAAACATGTAATTATTCTATATAAAGATGTTGGTCTCATTCTCAAGAGAGTAGATGGAACTGAATATTAACGACGAAATAACAATACCTTCGCCACCCAGTTCGTTGGTATGACCCGGCTTGTAGCGTTTAGAACCTTAACACCTACTTTATATGTAGCAGATATGTTCGCGAAACATTAAAATTACTACCGCAAAAACCAGACCCAATTTTAATTCAAGAGATGGGTTGATGGATAGCGAAAATCGACCGTATTAATATTGGTTGGTGGTGAGAGTATTGAAATAACGATTAGAATTTTAAAGCAGTTGAGCGATAAAAAGGTTTATTCGTTTTATCACTGGCAAAAAAAGGTAAAAGCCAACAACACGACAGTTAAGAACAACTGCGCATTCCTCCGCATGATTGGACTCATCAAAATCGATGAGGTCTCCTATGAAGAGAGCGCGTCAGGTATTCCGTCTTACAGAGTTACAATCGCAGAAGACGGGTTGAAAGCCGTTGTAGGGCTCACGGAATAGATGAAACGCCAGATCAAATACTAAAAGAAGCCAACCCCCATTCATTCCAATGACCGCCTCCATAAATGCTTGTAGATGATCTTCCACTCCCTCAAAGTCCGCGGTTATTACCAGATCAACGTCTAACCCAAACTCCTCCCTAAGCTCTATTATGCCGCGTGTCTCCCGATCCCGGTTCTCTTCGGTCATATCATAATGCCGCCTGCTCAGACACCATCACGGCTCTATTCGAGCGAGCCGTGGACGCACCGCACTTTGGTAGTACTCACCCCACTTGTCATAACTCATGCCCGAGTTGCACGGTAGCTTCTCCCGAAACTTCTTTGTGAGTTCATAACAGCTGTTGCTGACCCACGGGGTATGGAAGTCGAACTGGTCAAAGTCGCCCCACTCCTCAAGTGAGGTTAGCTGCGAAAATCCTACTTCGATGCATTTTTGGTAGAGTGGTGTGCCGGGGTATGGGACGAAGAATGAGAGGAGAAAGTCTAGTTTTGTGATATCGCTTTTTTCATGGAAGATGTCTATCATCTGTTTCATTATTTCGAATGTGTATGTGATCTCGGTTTTTGTCTTGATTCCAGGAATTCCCACCATGAACGAGCCTCTCAGATCGATGTCGTGTTCTGCGCAGCTGTGTGTGCATTTGAGGATGTGGTCGACTGATGCGCCTTTTCCCATGGCGTCGAGTGATGGTTGGTATCCGCTTTCAAACCCGATGAAGACTTCTCGAAGCCCGGTCTTCGCAGGAGCTCCCACACCACATCGCCAAGGCGGTGCAGATGCTCCATCCTTCCGTTTAAGCGGGTGAACCGTATCTCCTTTTGAGGAGTTGCCTGCTTGTTTCTTCACATCTGCACTTCCGGTCTCACCCCAGCACCGAATTCACCCTCGGCGACATACAGTAATCGCACTTTGCAGGCAGATACCGACTCGTAGCACAGTTCTTGCACATTTGCACCGGTGCAAGCGCAACCTCGGGATTGAGTGCTATCGCATTGACCATCGCGGCGATGCTCGGTGGCTCCGGAGCAAGTAGGCATGGCTGGTCGATGAACCGCAGAAGCGCGGTTGCCCGCACCGTTATGGCTGTGAACGGATATGCATATGCCTCCGGATGATTGAGCTCAGGATGATCTCTGACAGGTGAGAGATCGATAGGTATGCCAGCAACCTTCCTACTGTCTCCTCTTGGTTTCGGTGCATTCACTCGTTCGCCTCTGGTGATGAAGTCCAGAAAGTCATTGACATGAAGTTCGCCGACCATCGATCTGTCGAATGGGTGTGTCAGAATGAAGTTCTTGAATCGTTTTTGCATCATATCCTGGATATAGTCGGGTGTGAACCCGTCCCATGCAAGGATATCCGCTGTCGCAGACGCACATGCGCCGGTTGCGATGTATCCCACATCAAACGGATTTTTGATCTTACCTTCTGATAGGGCGGTTCTTAGTGTGTTCTCTGCAACCTTTGAGACCGATTCAAGGATTGCCATGCACATATCGTCTCTGCACAGCTTGTAGTATGATGATCCGATGTGGTGACCGATATCGCCAACGTGGGTCGGGAGCATCACGATGTTTGCCGGGTGCACCCCGGAGTCATACGCGCTCTTGACATATCCGCGGAACTTCTCGCGATACAGATCAAAGTATCTGGACCGATCGTACGATGTGTGACCGAGTTCGCCCATCAGCTGCATCATCGACTGAACCGGCTTATCCCAGTTCAACTTCAGAGCCTTCTTCTCCTCTTCTATCGCCTCTGCGACGTTTCCAGTGCTGCCAAGAACTCTGGTGTACGTGTCTCCGAAGACATAGATTCCGTTTAAGCCCCATGATTTTGCGGCAAGGATTGTTTGTTTGTATTTCTTTTCAATAGGTGCCCTTTCTATGATCTGGGCAAGGACGTTGAAGACGCTTCCGGGGATCGCTGCAAAATCGCTTGCCGATATGACCCCGTAGAAGCCATTATGCACCCGTGTCGCCTCGATCCCGATGATATCGTCTGCTTCATCGATCGCCTCGATGAACGTCTCGACAGCGCCCCGGAAGTCCCTATCGAGTTCATACATGATTTCAAGCGCGATCGGGGTCTGCTGCCACTCGAGAAACGCAGTGTCAAGCGGCGTTATCGTGTCGGTGAGCGACGTCAAGATGTCGTAATGGAGGAGCAATGACTGCTGGTAGAGATCAATCGCCTCCTTTGACTGCTCGCTGTCACATTCCATCTTCCTTATGACCTCCACATAAGGTCTCGCGTGTTCAAGCAAGAAATCCTCATATCGGTGGATTCTTATTGCGTCTACCGCAGCGTTCTGTGCTGCAATTGCATCGTTTACGGTTTTTTCGATCAGACTCATCTTTCTACCTCCAGTTAGGAATAATATCCTCTCCGATCAACCTGATCGCGCGCACCCGGTCAGGTCCGATCGGAGAGCCGGGAATGATTTGCGTGACCCCTGCAGTCACGAGTTCCTCGATTCGGTTCATGCACTCCGCAGGAGTTCCGCAGATTGCGAATGCATCGATCATATCATCTGTGACTGCGTGTATTGCGTCACTGAAACTCTTCTTGAAACCATTTCGCACCGCTTCGATGTCCCTTGGTGGGATCTCGTGGCGCTCAAGTACGCCGGGCGGCGATCCCGCAACAATAAAGGCAACAACCGGCTTTGCAGCCGATATAGCGTCGTCTTTACGATCCGCTATCGAAAAACTCGTATATGCAGCGACGTCAAACGTTGTAAGATCGGCACCTCCTGCCTTCAGTGTAGGTATAGCTTCTGTAAAGTCAAGCGGGTGCGATGCGTTCACGAGCGCCCCGTCTCCGACTTCTCCGGCAAGGTGCAACATCTGTAGCCCCTGCGCTCCGATATAAACCGGCACATCGGGTAAATCTGACAGATCGGTTGCGAAATCGAGTTTCGCACCCCTGGTCTTGAAGATCTCCCCGCTATACGAGACTTTTTTGCAGGCAAGTAGTTGTCGTATGATCGATACAGTCTCCCTGACAGTCCTGACGGGTCGCGTCCATTCGATACCAAGTTTGTCGAATGTGATCCGATCGCCAGGTCCTATGCCAAGAACCCCGCGTCCGTCTGATATCTCGTGCAGGGTTGCGATCGCTGATGCGAGTTGTGGTGCGGTTCTGGTATACGGGTTTGTGACGCCGGGTCCGAGTTTTATGGAGTCGGTCCTTGCTGCGATGTATGTCAGAAGTGAGAATGCGTCCCTGTTGTTGTAATGATCTGTTATCCATGCGTAGGACAAGCCGTTCTCCTCTGATAGTTTCACGATCTCTGAGAGTTTTTCTGCTGGTTCGTTTGCCAGAAATTCGATTCCAAAGGTTACCATGATGCCTGCACCCCTTCAAGCCAGCAGGTATGGGTGTTTCTCGCTGTGTTCGATTCCGAAGTCATTTATGGAATCAGCAGTGAGAATGTCAGCCATTGCAACGACCGGAGCGGCATACTTCGCACTCTCGATCGGTCCTATGAAGAGCGAGTTTGCACCCATCACGATGCCGACCGCATTTGCGGATATATCGCAGATCCTTCTGATCTCCAGGTCACGTTTCTTGAGATACGCCCATGATGACGGGACATTGTGGGCGCCCACACCGGTTGGAAGCCCGTACAATGATTTTACTGCATAAAGCAGCCTGAATGACGATCCTGCGCCCTGTCCAAACGGCTGCACTCCGGGATCGTACAGTATCTTCTCAAAGCCACACCCTTTTGCAATCTCAAGGAGTCCTTTATCAACGAACCCGCCGCCGTCTTCGAGCATCTCGATTCGCGCTTTAACTGACGGGTCCTGCATGTTGAAGCCAAGTATGACAACACCCTCGATCTCTGATCGAGAGAGCGCATCGATCTCTGGCTTCTCGATCATCATGTTTATAGCGTTATACATCGTCCTGCTGCCGAACTGCTCGCTTGCATGCGAGAGTCCTGCAAGCCTCGCCTCAAGATCCGCTGAATCAACGATGATCGGCGCATCCGTACGGTCAGCCACAAAGTCGAGCCCTTTGATCATGAGATCAGAGGTCACGCCAACCACCTGGAAGATATACGGAGTGTTTGTGGCATCGCAGGATTCCTCAACCTCTTTTATCAGTGATTCCGCTTTCTCTTCGTCGAATGTACCTGCATTCGCATCAACGATGTTCTGTCCGTCGTAGAAGATCGTAGGAATGATCACGGTCGGGTTCTCGCCGATCTGCCCACCGATCGTAACATTTCCGATCTCGATTATCTGCTGTTTTCGTGCGAATTTGAACATGTTACCACCCCATAAGACACACCAGCACCAGTGCAGCGACAGCGCCCAGGGTAACCCCGATACACCGTCCGATCATTGTTCCTCTGCTCTGAATGATCTCTGCGCCAGCAAACTCGATGTTCTCCTCAGCCCGGTCTAACCGTTTCATCATCTTTTTGTAGTCCATAACAAACCCTCCTTAGAATCCTCCCGCACCAACAAGCATCAGCAACAACGCACAGAGAAACCCGAGCACGAGATAAATCCTTGTCCCGTGTATTCCTGAGTACGTGCGCTGATCCCTGCCGATCAGGAGTGCCCGCCGTTTTAGGCTCTCTGTCATCCGCTCGATCTCCCGCGTATTCGGGGCATGAAGTTCAGGGATCATCTCTTTTTCTTTTTCGGCTCTCATAAAAATCTCCTGATTGCAAAGATTAGCAGTGTGACAATAAAACCAGACGTCAGCCCCTGCCAGATTCCGGATACCACGCCTGACATAAATTTATTCAGTTTGCCAAGATCCTTCACTTCCTGCTCAAGGCTGCGCAGTCTCGACTCTATCGAGACCGCTTCCGGCGTCAGGATCGTGTCGCTTCCCCCCTCCGCTTGTGCTGTCTTTCCAAGGGTAACGATCATCGGTTCTGCAGGAAACGGGTCCTTTGGAACGCAGGCGTCGATCGCCTGCTTGATCTGCTCCATATCTTCGACATTCACTAGGTCAATGATCTCGACGACCTGTTCCCTGAACCGGTCAACCTCCGTTGAGGTTAGATTCGAGATGAACGGGATTGCGCCGGATGCACCGATGATCCTGTTCTTCTCATCGATTCCTGATTTGTGTATTGCAAGGAATGCGTCACCAGCAAGATGTCCGTGAACCTCGGCTCCGCAGATTATGAGATACCTGATACAGGGGTTTGAGATGATGTTTGCAATCACCTTCTCAATCCCAATATTCTCGGTCTTCATGGTGCCGGAGATCGCGATTTTGTCGATTACTCCTGATACATCGATGCTGCTTCCAAGCGTTACCAGTACTATCTGGTTCTTTTCATCGCCGACCGTGAACTCACCTGATATAGCGGGCCAACCCATCTCACAGACCTCCTGTAAGAATCAAGAGAATAGCAACCGTGAAAAGCCCGAGAATGAAACCGATAACGGCATTGGAAACCTTACCAAGGTTCAGGTAGATCCCCTCACGATTCGGATATGACGGATACGGTACCGTGGCCGGGTTCAGCGAATCCACAAGATCGATTGCGGCGCGTTCGATCTCTTCGATCCTGTCGGATAGTTCCGCAATATTCGCAATTGGCTGCACGGGGTTCATCTCGGCTGCTATTCCGCTTACAGGGTCGATTGCAACGTTTACATCAGGGTCTACTATCACGTACATGGTTCAATGCTCCGCAGGTGAATATCCGGTCCACCTTATCTCATAGATATCGGATTTAACCAGCCTGTACCACGCAACGACCGCGATTACGAGTCCAAATGCACTCAACACAACGATTGCCACATCATCCGAGATCGGCATCGCTGATCCGCTGGTGAGCATCGCAACGATTCCGATCACAAGCGTTGTCATGCATGCCTCGACAAGAGCGAGCATCAATGTGCGCTTCTGGTTCTCGCCGGCACCGGTGCTAGCGTTGTACGGGTGCAAAACCGCAAGTGTAATTAGTATATAAATAAATGGATATAAACCATAGTTGCTTCCGAGGATCAGGAGAAATCCTGTTGTGATCAGGGCAGTGGACACCGCGATGACCGCACTGTTCAGCTCAATTCTCGGAATCCTCATCCGGATCACCTTGTCTGCAAGCACACCTGTCGTAAGACCGATCACAAGCGAGATCACAACAACCGATGCCACATACAGAAGCAGCGTTGATCTGCAAGAGACTGACAGCGATGCTACGAATGCGGATGTTGCGCCAACAGCAGTCCCCCAGTAACCGATTGATGCATTTCCAGTGCCAAGCCCATACATTGCCATGCCACGAATCGAGTTTGCAGCGGACAAAAACGGAAGCCAGAGAAATACGATTCCAATAGAGATCCCGTGCCCGATCAGGAGGATTCCTGCTATGCCGCTTAATAATGCTGCCCCAAAGAGCGTGTGAATTGATATCTCCTTCACGCCACCACCCCGAAGACCGCAAGCTCACAGACCGCATAGATTACGCATGCCACAATCGAGGATGTGACAAGACAACTGATAAACGTCCTAGGTATACTCCTGATCTTCATGTCAAACACCCCTTCTGTCTTTCCAACAAGCACATAAGCCGGGAGTACGCTGTTTATCAGGAACACACCAGCAGCAATGATTCCTGCAAGTGTTACCGCATTTTCAGTTGCGATTTCTGGCAGAGTCATCGAATACACCGCATAAAAGACAAGAGCGCCGCCAGCACCGCCCATGAGCGCGCCGATTGTGCCGCTCACAGCAGTCTGAAAGGGCATGCCGTGACCGTCGGTTCCGGGAGATGCGTAGCCCCCCTGCTCAAAACCCGTGATAATATCCTTTGTGCCGCCGAACGTGGATTTTCCTGATGCGGTCTGACCTGATACCGGTGGAGCACCTATGCCGAATGCAAGCATGATATTTCCACAGAGAATCGTTATCAAGAGCATCAGGGCAGAGCCGACCGCGCCAGATACTATGACCGGTGCAATCCCTGAATCAATGCTGTATGCCGCGGCATAGATACCAGTAAGACCTGCGCCCGCTGAGAGCATGCTCGGTCCTGTTGCGATACCTGTTGCGGCAGCCATTGCGCCTGTAGCGCTCGCCGGGATGAAGTGGACGCAGACTCCGACGAGAACGCCGCCTGCAATTATCATGATTGTGGCTGTTAACGGATCTACCATATTATTTAGTCCTCAGTATATTGTCCGTATCTCTTCCTGGTATATACCTCAAGCAGGTATATACATGTTAGAATAATCAGAACAAGCACCGACGCAACGATAACACCAGTCCAAACGCCTGCAAACGTGAACAACCTGCTCCATGCATCAAGAAAGATGAGCATACCAAAAGCAAGACCTGTGACCAGCCCCCCAAACCGCATCGTGAAATACGGTGTGTCAACAGAGTTGCGGTAGCCGTACTCCCCCTTCACATCGATATCGCCCTGAACAGAGATCGGGATGCCCGAACCGAATATATAATGCTGGTAGAGCCGCTCTGCGCCGTAATATATGTCGCCTGTGGATGATCCGATTGCTCCGATCGTTATCCCGAAGAAGAACGCAATGATCGGAACTGAAAATGGGTTTCCAAGCAGACTGTGCGCGGCAAAGGCTAACAAGGTCAGCATAAGCGCGGTCAAGAATCCAAACGCAGCATCAAGGGGTAGTGGTGTGAGCAAAGAATCCCAGTACAGTGTCTGCTCAAAGTTCTTCATGCTCGCAATCCTTGAAATGTGGGATAATACCCCATAAGCGCATAGCAGCAGCGTGGAAGCTGTGGCTCCGATGATCGATGCGATCAGCACAGCGAATGCACCCCCTCCAAAATGCGCTGTTAAGAGATATGCGATCGTTGCAGCGGTTGTTGCCCAGAGTGCGTTTGCCGGAGGCTCGCCAGAAATTGCTTTATTGAAATAACGATGCCGGTTACCGATCTGCGGTGCAAGCTGCACCTGCGAATTCGGATTGCTCGCAGAACCCGCGTTTGATTCACTGTCCTCGAATATCCCTGCAAGAAATGCGAGGAGACCCGCGAGCGCCGTTCCGAGCAGGATGGAGATGGTAGCTGCCATTACAGTTTTAGGAATAGGTCAAGAACGATAAACCTTTTGGTTGCTCTGATGATGTTTCAACTTTATCCGCTTTGCATGACACCCTCTTTACGTTTATGGGGGTCTGCTCTGGCATCGTGGATGGGTGGTAGCCACCCCAGACAACCGGGAGACCGGGGTATCTGGCTTTCACGGCAGCTGATACATCGAGTCCATCCCGGATCTGGTAGCAGGTCATGCTACTCACTGCAAATAGCAGGGCATCGCTGCACGCAGCAAGGATCTGTTCGGTATAATTCTCATCAACAACCGCACTGAAGATTCTTATATTGTAGTTATCCGTAACCATCCGTGCGATTGCAAGAAGAGCGAGTGGCGCATTGACAAGCGGGACTTTTGTGGATGTTGTGGCGTGTTCTTCGATGTTTTGCACGGGTAACGGGTTGAATAGTACGATGGACTGTTTATCAGGGGTTTCCTGGTCTTGAGACCTATGGGTTTGATCTGCGATAGAACCAGCGTTCATTGTGGTAACCCGCGCTATGTCCGTATAAAAGTTGATCGAGCGTTAGGTGTGGGGACTGTTGCGTCGCCGCGGTGTTGGCGTCGTTTTCGAATCTGTTAATCCGGGTTTCGTGTCTGCTACTCAGGATTTCGGGTATCTGGAATGTAACCCTTCACACGCCCCATTCTCGCGACGCGATCGAAGAACCACCTCTCAGTGTCCCGTGGACCCGGGTGTGCCTCGGGGTGGTATTGCACCGAAAGAACATTGAGATCGGGATGCTCAAATCCCTCTATTGTGTTGTCGTTCGTGTTGATCTGCGTGATCTTAATGCCGGTTCCTTTAATTGAGTCTTTATCAACGGCAAAACCGTGGTTTTGTGATGAGATGTAGACCTTTCCATCTTGCAGGTCTTTGACGGGCTGGTTTGCGCCGCGGTGCCCGAACTTGAGTTTGTATGTCTCGCACCCGAGTGCGAGCGCTATCACCTGGTGCCCGAGACATATGCCGGTAATTGGCAGTGTGCCGGCAAGTTCTGACACCGTGCTGATTGCGCTTTTAGCTTGTGTGGGGTCGCCGGGTCCGTTTGAGAGAAATAGGATGTCTGGACATGTGGACATGACTTCTGTTGTGGTTGCGGTGGCTGGAAACACCGATATATCGAGACCCCGCTCTCTGAGACTACGGAGGATGTTTTGTTTGATCCCGAGATCGATGAGCGCAACTTTTTTTCCGCTGCCCTTGATGTGATACGGTTTCTTGCACGTTACCTGCGAGATCAGGTCGATCTCAGAGATATCGGGCTGCCCTCGTGCGAGTTCCACAGCATACTCGCCATCGATACCGCCGCTGTCACCGTCCACGATCAGCGCAGCACGGAGTGTGCCATGCTCTCTCGTCTTGATCGTGAGATGCCGAGTATCGATTCCAGCGATTCCGGGCTTGCCCTCGCGCTCCAGAAACTCGTGGATGCTCTCCTTGTACTGATGGTGCGACGGGTGGTCGCACGCCTCCCGCACGACAAGCCCCTCTGCCTGCATCCCCTGTGACTGGAACGCGTCATGGTTCACGCCGTAATTACCGATTAAAGGGTACGCAAACATCAGGATCTGACCTTTATACGATGGGTCGGTCAGCGCCTCCTCGTATCCTGTGAACTGCGTGGTGAAGACCAGTTCTCCGGAGACCTCGCATTCAGAGCCAAAACCAGTGCCATGCAGGATCGTCCCGTCCTCAAGCCCGATAACAGCGTTCATGGTCTCTGGTATGGTGGGCTTGGGTTGATATAGGTTGTGGAATCCGGTGTGTGTGACTGATGTTCTGAAATTTATATTTCATAACTAATTTTAGTTGTGATAGAAAACCTTAAATAACATCACAATGCAATCACCTTCCGAAGACCTATGAAATATATCATAGCAATAATACGACCTGAACGGCTCGACTCTGTCACGAGGGAGCTTCGGAATGTAGAGGTGAACCGATTGACAGTATCGCCCGTATCGGGATATGGCGCTCAGAAAGGACATTTGGAAGTGTACCGGGCAGTTGAACTTGAAGTAAACCTTCTTGAAAAGATCAAGCTTGAAATAGCGGTGAACGACGATTTCCTTGCGCCAACGATCGAAGCTATCCAGAAAGGAGCAAAGACAAACGAAAAAGGAGAGATTGGAGACGGCAAGATATTTGTTCTTCCGCTTGAGGACGTTGCAAGGATCAGTACCAACGAAACCGGTTCTGAGGCGATCTGAGGATATTGGAGGTTACGAAAAATGGCTATTGTCTTCGCAGATACTGCGTGGGTGTTGATCTCATCAGCGCTAGTCCTCTTTATGCTCCCGGGACTTGCCCTCTTTTATGGCGGGATGGTTCGGCGGAAGAACGTCTTAAGCAGCATGATGCACTCGTTCGTCGTTATGGGGATCGTCGCTGTGCTCTGGGTTGTTGTTGGGTATTCGCTCGCGTTTAGCTCGGGGAACTGGTTTGTCGGCGGACTTGACCACATATTCCTTCGAGGAATCGACCACACTTCAATGACAGGAACGATCCCGACGTATGCATTCGTTGCGTTTCAGGGCATGTTTGCAATCATTACACCCGCCCTAATATCGGGTGCCGTTGTCGGACGTATCAAGTTCAAGAGTTATATCGCGTTTATCACGCTCTGGAGCTTGATTGTCTATGCGCCGGTCTGCCACTGGGTCTGGGGCGGCGGGTTTTTGACAGGTGAGGCACTTGACTTTGCAGGCGGAACAGTTGTTCACATCACATCCGGAATCTCAGCACTCGCAATCCTCGTCTTCCTTGGCAAACGGAAGGGTTACGGCGTGGACGTCATAAAGCCGCACAACGTAACACTCACACTCATCGGCACCGGGCTCCTCTGGTTCGGCTGGTTTGGGTTTAACGCTGGCTCCGCACTGGCTGCAAACGAGATCGCAGCGCTCGCGTTCATAACAACGTTTGTTGCACCTGCGGCAGCCGGGCTCTCATGGATGGCTGTGGAATGGCGGGGCACCGGAAGACCAACTGCGCTTGGGTTTGCAACAGGAATTCTTGCAGGTCTCGTGGCGATAACGCCTGCCGCCGGATTCGTAACGCCGATGGCTGCAATCGCAATCGGGGCTGTTGCAGGGGTTGTCTGCTACAATGCGGTGATGCTGAAAGGAAAGCTTGGATATGACGACTCGCTCGATGTCTTCGGCGTTCACGGTGTCGGCGGAACCACGGGCGCGCTGTTGACCGGCGTGTTTGCGACTGTTGGTGCTGCCGGGCTACTCTCTGGCAACTCACACCAGCTCTTCCTGCAATTTGAGGGAGCCGCAATCACGATGGTGTATGCAGTTGTCTGCACCCTTGCAATCGGATTTGTTCTGGATAAGACGCTGGGACTCAAGGTCTCTGTAAGCGAGGAGAACATCGGACTCGATCAGACGCAGCACGGCGAGAAGGGATATAATTTCTGATGCTGATATGTCAGAACAACCGCCGAATACCGATCCAGTTCCTACCGATGCACCTGAACCCGGTACAGACCCAATTCCGCAGTATCGATCCCGACGCCAGTTGTCCGACGAAAGTCCATCGCATAAATGTTCTCTTCGATCGGAGCATCTGGATCGATCTTATTTTTGATTACGTCCAGCCCACCTCTGCCGTGTCCCTGTACGCATCATCGCATAAGCGATTCCTGAGACCTTCGCCACCTCTTCAAGTCGAGCTCCATAAGGTCCTCCCACTTGGGTGTAGACAGGCTGAACCTGCGCGATCCGGTCAAACCTGATCGATCACAGGCGGTCAACCTCTTCAAAGAATCCCAACTACCAACCGATACTTTTATATACTACCTATCGACAACCTATGTCTGGTGAACGTATATGGCAAAACACAACCCATTCGAAATGTCCCAGAAACAACTGGATATATGCGCAGATATCCTCCATCTGGACCCTGGTACTCACGCGATTCTCAGAACCCCGATGCGTGAACTGCACGTAGCACTCCCGGTCCGCATGGATGACGGCACAATCAAGGTGTTTCAGGGATTCCGTGTACAGTACAACGATGTAAAAGGTCCTACCAAGGGCGGAATCCGGTTCCACCCGGATGAAACGATCGATACGGTCCGTGCACTTGCTGCATGGATGACCTGGAAATGCGCTCTTGTTGATATACCACTTGGTGGGGGAAAGGGCGGCATCATCTGTAACCCAAAGGAACTGTCGCAGGGCGAGCTGGAACGCCTGAGCCGAACGTACATCGACAAGGTCTTCCAGTTCATCGGACCGGATGTGGACATCCCGGCTCCTGATGTGTACACCACGCCCCAGATCATGTCCTGGATGATGGATGAGTACTCGAAGGTTGCAGGAAAGAACCAGTTTGGCGTCATCACAGGAAAACCGATATGTATCGGTGGCTCTGTTGGGCGTACCGACGCAACAGCCCGCGGCGGCTGGTACTGCGTGCGGGAGGCTGCAAAGGAATTAGGTATTAACTTAAAAGGCGCAACTGTTGCGATACAGGGCTATGGAAATGCAGGATATCATGCGGCACTGCTTGGAGAGACCCTATTTGGCTCAACGATCGTGGCGGTCAGCGATAGTAAAGGCGGCATATACAACCCTGCCGGTCTTGATTCTCAGGCGGTCTTCGAGCACAAGGCAAAAACAGGTTCGGTCATAGGCTCCCCGGGCTCAGAGCCAATAACAAACGCGGATCTACTTGAACTTGATGTGGATGTCCTTGTCCCGGCTGCTCTTGAGCATGTGATAACCGGGGAGAACGCTGCAAAGATCAAGGCAAAGATCGTTGCCGAAGCGGCTAACGGTCCAACCACTCCTGATGCGGATGATATCCTGTATGAGAACGGTGTTCACGTGATACCGGATTTCCTGTGTAATGGCGGCGGGGTGACGGTCTCATACTTCGAGATGGTGCAGAACTTCAACCGGTACTGCTGGACCGAAGAAGAGGTTCACGAACGTCTGGATAATAGGATGACTGCTGCATATCACGCTACACTCAAGGGTTCTAAGAAGTACGGCGTAAACATGCGGCGTTCTGCTTACGTGGTTGCTATCGAACGTGTTGTTGAGGCGATGGAGACTCGCGGGTGGGTATAACACCCCACCTTTAAGTTTACCCAGGGAATTTCACAAGCTGTCATTTCCGCGGCATCCGGCACACAATCATCAAACATAATATCATGACATTCCCTCTCGACCCCCAGATACAGCGTAAACTAATAGAGATTCTACGCGTGATCGACAAGCACGAGGGTGTTGTTGGTGCACGGATCATCTCAGACGCTCTTAAGGAGCGGGGCTATCCTCTTGGAGAACGCGGCGTACGATACCACCTACGCATCCTTGACGAGCGGGGCTTAACAGAAGGGCATGGATATGCCGGCAGGACAATTACCGAGCGTGGCAGAAAAGAGATTGAAGAGGCACTGGTCCAGGATCGTATCGGGTTTATACATGCCCGAATTGAAGAAATGATCTACCAGACCGATTTTAACCTTGAAAAAGAGCGTGGACCGGTAATTGCAAACATAACCACCATAAAAAAGGAAGATCTTGATGATGCACTCGGAGTTCTGCGGTATCTGTCAGAACACGGCATGAGCTGCCGAATCAAGATAATCGAAGAACATGCATCCGATTACAGGG
>RXIK01000215.1 GCA_004211975.1 Methanosarcinales archaeon
TGTTCCGCAGGCTTACTGCGTGGGCGTTACCATCCACACATTCTGCGGTAGGATTACCCCGAATGGAGGGGGTAGCCGGTTAGGCAATCAGTGATGCAGCTTCTTGTCACACGCGGAGTACACAGAGATTCGTCTCTCCGCGCCCTCCGCGGTTAAATTTCTTGCTTTAATCACCATAATTTTAACCACGCGGTATTGAGTATGTATCTTTTTATTGGGAATTTGCTAAAAGCCCATAATTTATTGAGTGTATTCAAAAAATAGCGTTTGCTGAGGGTAACAAATATATCACGTTTGTGTGACATGTTTTGGGCGGCAATTCGCATTTCATCGAAAAACGGGATCGGAAATAGGTGGCGCTCGCACCTCCTGCTGTGCGGCTCAAGACCATCGAGGCGATCAGCGTGCATAGGCTTGTATGAGGATCACTCATGCCCAAGCCCCTGCATCCCCCGCTCCACTGACCACCAGTGCACCCAGCAGTATCAGTCCGCCGCCCAATAGCACGCTTGATGTGATCGGCTGGCTCAGGATGATTGCGGCAAAGATCATGGCGCTTGCGGGTTCCATGAGTGCGATGATGCTTGCAGTCTGGGCTTTGACGTGCGCAAGCTGACATACGCAAGACTACTGAAGTAAAGCGTTAGACTCGCAGTCGTTGGAAGGAGACCAGAGAAGTATGAGCAGGTGCAGGTTGTCCAGCAGCACTCCGGAGGATATGGCGGTGGAATATGGCAGGAAGATTATTAGTGTTATGGTTATTGCCCGTGCTGCCTGTGCTGTTCCGGTGTAGTATCCTTTCAGGTATCTGGATGTTAGGGTCATGCAGGCGTAGAGCAGACCCGGGGATCAGTCCGCATAATAGCCCGATTGCATGCATGCTGCCCATATCCTGGATGACTGCACCGGGCTGGATTACGAGGATGATGCCGGTCATTGATAGTATGAGTGCGGATGGGCTGCTGCCCTGATGACCGGCTCCTTTGATGGGGGGGAGGATGGTGGCATAGGTGGGGGCGGGATAGGGATGTGATTGCAGATATGTTTAAATTCTCAGGATTTGAATATAACCTCAACCAGAAGAATCGGGCGAACTGATGTGATAGGTAAGTGTTATATCTATGACGAAACACTGGTTTTATTGGTAGGTGTTATGTATGGAAACCGTAACGATCCCCAAGGATGTCTGGAGTCCCATCTCAAGTCTGGTGCACCGCGGTTTATTCGAGAATGAAAGATCGGCTATCGTAAACATAGTGCATGATTTGAGTTTGTCCAAAATGAAAGAATATGAAATGGCTATGCAGAGATTTGAGACAAGATATGGTGTTGTTTTTGAAGATTTTGAACAGCAGCTTAATTCATCTGATAAGGAAGATTTCGGAAGATGGGATGACTACATTGAATGGAAGGCATACTCCGGAGCATATCATTACTGGAAATCCATCCATACGGAGTCGTCCCGATGCTTGTAGTCAGAACGATAACGATTTTAAGAAGCCATAGTAATGTCGTTGAACTTCGTATTACAAAAGCTCTGGTCGAGCCTGATATTGAACTGATCAAAGCGAATGCAACCCTGAAAGACGGCTCCGTTTTATACGTATCAGAAGTTGCTGGAGCGGGCTTTCGAGATTATTCGTATCACTGGCAGAAGGGAGATAAATTGATAAAACGATGGGATAATTCCCCGCACCACAAAGAACTGCCCGATTTTCCACATCATGTCCACGAGGGGGCAAATATCCTTTCCGGACCTGCTGTGAATCTAACCGATGTTCTTGCATATATTAAGACTGAGCTGGAGAGGTCGAACGTATAGTTTGTTAAAAATAGTATTACTTTATAAGCTTTGCGATTTTATGCATCGGGCATGACTTTCGGTGAACTGAAATAGACATCCTTTTTATCGTCACGGTTTTTAAGTGGTTTGAGATCGCCTCATAGGACGTAGACTAAGGAGGAAGCGGTTACCCGCTCCTCCTCGTCTAAGAACGGTACGTGAGAGTTTCCCCTCATACCGCTCAAGCATCTTGCAACCCTTTAAGTATCGGGCAACAACGATCAT
>RXIK01000216.1 GCA_004211975.1 Methanosarcinales archaeon
GTATCAAATGAGAGATCGAACTGCCCTCCGTTCATGAGAGCGACGTTCTCTATATCGATTGTTGCATTGAATGCGCCGAACACAACTTCCGGAGCATTAACCGTGACCGGCACTCCGATGGCTATATCACAATTGTTCCATGTCGCAGGTATCTCTTCTGCCCCGGTATCAACAAGACTCCCATTAGCTACATCCAGAACGCTTGTATCGCCCTGAGATCCGGTTACCGCGAACTCAATCGTCGCCACAGATCCTGATCCACTTACTCCATCCGCGCCAGAGAGTTTGAAGAGCACCCGGATCGTGTCCGCATCCATGAAACGCCAGTCAACAAGTGGCACCGTTGTGCCGCCTATGTCCCCACCATAGACATCGGTCACGTTTACAACACTTGTATCAAATGAGAGATCGAACTGCCCTCCGTTCATGAGAGCAACGTTCTCTATATCGATTGTTGCATTGAATGCGCCGGACACAACTTCCGGAGCATTGACCGTGACCGGCACTCCGATGGACACATCACAATTGTTCCAGAGTGCGGATGTTTCATTCGATTCACTATCAACGAGTAGTCCATTGGATATATTCAGAACGCATGAGTCACCCGGTGACCCGGTTATCTCGAAACTGACCGTAGAGATCTGTCCAGACCCGTTTACCCCGGTGGCTCCCGGGAGATTGAACAGCACACGAATCGTGTTAGCATCCGTGAAATTCCATGAATCGATCGGAACCGTTGTGCCGTCTATGTTCCCATCATAGACCGCGGTCACGTTCACAACACTTGGATCGAACGAGAGATCAAACTGTCCCGAATCAAGATCAACTGCGTTGTCGACCTCTATCGTGACATTGAATGTGCCCGACACGACATCCGGCGCATTGACACAAACCTGAGTCTCCTGAGTGTCATGCAGCTCCTGTGCCATTGTGCATATCATTATTGCGTCGAGTGCGTTGATATTGCCATCGTCACTCGCGTCAGCGCGTTCAATATCAGGAGCTGAGCTTCCGACTGACATCTCCAATGTGAGTACGGAGTCTGCTGTAGTAATTATTCCATCGTTGTTTGCATCGCCGACCATCTCAGCCGATGCTGGCACACTGAACGCTGCAAGAAGTATCAGCGCGCAGTATATTATATGTATTGTTTTCATTATATCTCCTTCATTAGTCTCTCCTGAACACGAGATACGCTGCTGCAAGGACGCCTATTGCAAATATCACCCCAAATCCCGGTGTTTCAAGCTCGGTTGCATCTGCCGTAATCGGTGTCCCGGTCTTGGTTGCAGTTTTGGTTGCAGTTTTGGTTGCAGTTTTGGTTGCAGTCTTGGGTACAACACTTTCAACACCATCCCAGCTTGCAGGTATCATCTCTGCCATGTTATCGACAAGCAATCCGTCAGCTATTTCCATGGCACAATCCCCGGAAACCACCGTCTCAAAGCGTATCGTTGCAAGCGATCCGGATCCGGATACGCCATCGATGCCGGGGAGATTAAAGAGCACCGTGATTCGGTCTTCATCGACCACCCAGTTGTCTATGGGTATAGTGGTTCCACCGACATCACCCTCATCAACACCGGTAACGTTCACGGCAGCCGGATCAAAGCATAGATCGAACTGTCCTGAATCAAGATCAGCAGCGTTCTCTATCTCTATCATGACACTGAAATCACTATCCACCCTTTCAGGAGCGTTAACACTGACGCTTGTCTGGTATGCTGCTGCAGGGGTTGCAAGTATTACTAATGCCATCAAAAGTATGATGATTGTCGATATAGTTTTTGATATCATCATGGTTATGTTACAGAAACAGGTCATTCATAAACTTTTCGTATCTAAAATTATAAGATGATTAACTTTAAGTATGTCCTCAAACGTTGATACGTAGTATGACCGACTGGGCTTTGATAATAATTGCTGCGGCTGCATGCTACGCACTCGCGACTTATTTGGAACATAAGAAGAAGCTTGACCTGATAGACCGGGGAATATGAAAGCCAGAAGAAAAACAAGAAAAACCTGAACACAAATTAATCACCGGAGTATTATTC
>RXIK01000218.1 GCA_004211975.1 Methanosarcinales archaeon
GACTCTTTTCATCAGTTATTTATTAGATAGCTCAAGTATATAAAGCTTGTGGTGATTCAGATCGTGAATATGATAAAAGTGACGATTCGGATTCGGCGGTGCGACCTACAAATGAGGTTATTGCCTATTGGTTTCTAAAACGTGAGTAGTTACAAATGATTTAGTATTACTTATATGAGTTGAGGTTGTCCTCAGTCCTGCTGGAATGCACAGTTGCAGCCACCAGGGGCGCGCTTCGGGATCTGCATGAATCCGGAACACCAATAATTCTGCTGAACAATTCGTTAACACTGGTTGGACGCTGGGATGACCGACGGAAACCCTTAACTAAAAACACCGTGATTAGTCCCTGCACAGAGGTATTAGTTATGAAGAAAGCAGTAATTGAAACCAAGAAAGGCGAGATTGTCCTTGAATTGTTCGAGGAGGATGCACCGAACACCGTTGAGAACTTTGTGAAGCTGATCAACAAGGGATTTTATAACGGGCTTAAATTCCACCGGGTTATCCCGAACTTTATGGTGCAGACGGGGTGCCCGAAAGGTACTGGCACGGGTGGACCTGGATACAGCATAAAATGCGAGATAAACCCGCGGAAACACACAAAAGGCGCGCTCTCGATGGCGCACGCCGGAAAGAATACTGGTGGTAGCCAGTTCTTTATCACGCACTCGCCACAGCCCCATCTTGACGGGGTGCACACGGTCTTTGGTCAGGTGGTTGAGGGCATGAATGTTGTGAACAAGATCAAGCAGGGTGATGTTATGTTGCAGGTCAAGGTTGATGGGTGAATAAGAGAGGTTTCGCCGGGCAAAGCGTCCGGCACCGCTCCCATATTATGTCACAGAAAGTGGGTAGTGGGGGTTGCAACAATAAAGGCGAACCGTCATCACGTTGGTTGTGGTATTGATTGCAAGGTGTGTGTTTAGCTAAACATATACCATAAGACAATATGTGGCAACCAGAAAATAATAAAAAGTCTACTGGATTAATAAATCCGCGTTCATCGGTGTTTATCAGCAGTTCATTATATTTTCAACTGACTGAAAACTCTACAAAACCGATATCGAACGGCTGAACCGATGGTTAATTTGATGGAGCTTTGGGTTCACGGTCACGGAAGATGCCAGAGACCCCCTGTTTTTATCATGGGTACGAAAGCTTGAATATCACTCAAAAGACATTCACATTTGTGCAGTGTTTAACAATACTTGCACCAAGCGCTTTGGGATGGGGCATTAAATGAAAATTGTTGCGGGGATACCAGCTTATAACAAACAGTATCAGGTCTGTGGCGTGATACATGCTATAGCGGAGTATGTAGATGAAACACTTGTTGTGGATGATGGAAGTGCAGATAACACGGCAATACTTGCAGAGCGCGCCGGCGCGGTTGTGATACTGCATGATGCCAACCGGGGCAAGACTGCTGCGATTCAGACACTGATAAATGAGGCGCTGAGTAGAGGTGCGGATGTGCTTGTCTTACTGGGTGCGGACGGGCAACACAATCCGGATGAGATCCCGACACTCGTAAAACCGGTTCTACATGATGGCTATGAGTTTGTATTGGGATCAAGAAGGCTGAAAGAGTCAAAAAAGGATGGTAAGAAGCCATTCATCCGACCGTTCGGTCAGTTCGTGCTGAAACCCAGTTGGGGCACGATAACCAAGAATGATTGTTCTGATCCGGAATGTGGGTTTCGGGCGCTTTCGAGGCGTGCGATGGAAGTGATGAAATTCAGGGGCGCTGGGTTCACGGTTGAAGCTGAAATGATATGTCTGGCAAGAACACACGGATTAAAATCAACAGAAGTGCCGGTAACCGAGGTGTACATCGAGAACGGATTGACACTGAACACCGGGAAGCATGAATTCGGCAATCTCAAAACGATCTTTTCATGGATATCAGAGGAAAGACCGCTCTTCTTCTTTGGAGTGATGGGTCTGGTGTTAGCCATCACCGGGCTGGTGATCGGCGCAAAAGTGCTCTACATTGTCACTACCAGCGGAGGTGTTGCGATCGGGACCGCGCTTGTGTCGATGCTCTGCAT
>RXIK01000131.1 GCA_004211975.1 Methanosarcinales archaeon
CTGCTGAATAATGGTGTTAAAAGGAAGACTTATATTTATTCGAGAGTTTCCACCTATAAACAGAAAAAAGACCTTCAGAATCAGACAGAAATGCTAAAAAACTTTGCGTTTAACGCGGGTTACCAGATTAACGGGGTTTATTCAGATGTTGCATCAGGCATATCTTTCGAGAAAAGAAAACATTTTTTTGAGTTGCTGGATGAGATCATGGCGCATAAGGTGGAAAGGGTTATAATCGCACATAAGGATCGGTTAAGTCGTGTGGGATTTGATTTGTTTCATTATTTCTTCAACCGGTTTGGCACGGAAATAACGGTTGTTTCGGAGGTTGGAAATACTGAACTTGATTCAGAAGAGGTGTTTGATGAGATAGTGTCCCTATTACACTGTTATTCCGTTAAAATGCATATCAAGCGAAATAAGACGAAGATGGAGGTTGGTCTGGATGCAAGTTAAGCGTAACCGGAAGATGAAGGACGTGATGCATAAGATCAGCAGATTTATCGTTGACTACTGCATTGAGCACGACATCGGTACTCTGGTGATCGGGCATCACGACAACTGGAAGCAAGAGGTTGGTCTCGGAAGACGTAATAACCGGAACTTTGTTTTAATCCCGTACTACAACATCCTGAGCCATGATCTGAATTGCAAGGGTGAAGAGATCAGAGTGCAGGTGAAGGAACCGGAAGAGGCACACACCTCCAAATGCAGTTTTCTTGATGATGAATCAATCGAGCATCATGAGAAATACGCGGGTAAGCGGATTAAGCGCGGGGTCTTCGGTGCGTCAGACAGCACAAAGATCAATGCAGACTTGAACGGTGCTCTAAACATAATTAAAAAAGCAATCCTGAAAGCATTCGTAAATGAACGCGGACGAGATAGGGGTGCGGGCTGCACCTAATGCGATGCATAATTGGAGGTACCGCATGAACGCATCCGAGTCGAAAGGTTCTGATTTTATAGCCTATCAATGTATAGGTGTGGTGCTTTAGATACTCGGTTGGTATTGGGATATAAATGAAGATGAGGATGTGCCGAGGTTGTATAAAATACTGGATTTCATGCGATATTCAGAGATTGATCGTATGTTAAGGAGACTTATTGTCTCGATGCGACCTAAGCAGTGGTATAAGAACCTAATTTTATTTGTTGGTATCGTTTTTTCCATGAATCTCATGGATCCTGGGATGGGGTTCACAGTGATCTTGGCATTTGTTATCTTTTGCATGCTTTCTGGAAGTGAATATATTATTAATGATATTATAGATCTTGAAAAAGATCGCATGCACCCCATCAAACGTAACAGACCGATTGCGTCTGGCAAGTTGAAGATACCCCTCGCCCTGCTATTTGCAACCTTGTTGATCATTTGTGTGGGGGTGGGGTCGTGGTTGATAAATGCACGGTTTTTAGCTATTTCAATAATATATCTAATTTTAATATTGTTGTATTCACTATTCCTTAAACATATTATCATTGTTGATTTGTTGGTTATCTCCATTGGCTTTGTCATCAGGGCAGTTGCAGGATGTCTGGCAATCGATGTTTTTATTTCTCCATGGCTCATCATCTGCACTTTTTTACTTGCTTTATTTTTAGTGCTCGGGAAGCGACGGCATGAGCTGATTTTACTGGGCGATGAAACAAAGAATCATCGCAAGGTTCTTGAGGAGTATTCAACGGAGATGCTGGATCAGATGATCAGCATAACAACTAGTGCGCTGATCATATCTTATTTGATGTACACATTTATTGCCAATAATATTTACATGATGCTTACGATTCCGTTTGCGATTTATGGTATTTTTAGATATCTGTTTCTGATTCATTCAAGGAATATTGGTGGAGAGCCAGAGATGCTGTTTAAAGATAAAGGGATGCTGGTTTGTATGATTTCATGGGGTGTTTTGGCTGTGGGGGTGCTTTATGGGATTCCTGGCATGGTTATCCGGGTTATGGGGGGGATTTGATGCAAGAAGAATTTTTTAGGGAAGAGGTAGCGGGCGACAAGATGAGTGCGCCGGGCGAAGTTCACACCAACCTGCTGGTGAAAGTCCAACCTGCTGAACGATTAACCGCTGTGGAACTAAGCCCTGCGCGCTGGCAGGTAACAGGCTGCTATGATGCTTGTGGAATAGGCGGGCGAATAGAAGAAGCGTTGGGACCGGAGTATAACTCCCACATCCGGATGCGGGTTAAGGATGGCTGCAAAACCAGACTCATACCCTATCTAATAGATAAGAGGGATGTTTCTTCCGAAGAGTCAGGTGCGGGAACACTTCAAGTTGGGTTTTGGGATGGTGTTCATCGTGACTTTAAAACCACCACCCCGACGGGTGGCGCGCCATGAGCGTCACGTATCACGGAAGCGGTTGGTTGGATAATATCAGAGAATTATTAAAAGAATTTAATATTATAACCAGAGGAGATCAGATAATACTATCCCTGATTGTTTTATGCAGCATCGCTTTAATTTCATGGTATCTATTATTACCAATCGAAAAGCTTCTCAATATCACCAACGACGATACCTTTTATTATTTCAAAACTGCAAAAAACATAGCATACGGTAATGGAGTATCATTTGATGGAATAAACCAAACAAACGGATTCCAACCATTGTGGATGCTATTACTAGTTCCAATTTTCTACTTATTTGGGTCTGATCTGGTCCTGCCAATCAGAATTATTCTTATGTTTCAGGTGCTATTGACTGCACTTACCACCATTTTAGTTTACAAATTTTGTATTCTTGGCAGAGTCAAAAAACACACTGCAATAGTGATCTCACTTATATGGTTTATCTATCCTATTCACGTTGTTTCTGTGATGTGCGGTCAAGAATCGGCATTATATGCTCTCTTCCTGATGCTCACAATGTACTTCTATGTAACAAGATTCGATAAATCCCAATCATTCACCCAAATATCAAATAAAAACAAGGTGATGCTGGGTTTACTGACCGGTCTTACTTTTTTATCGAGATTGGATGGAGTATTTTTGATACTTACCTTTTGGATTTTAATTCTATTATCGGCTGAATCCGCAAAAGAAAAATTAAAAGCCATTGTAACGATTTCGATCCCGATAGCTATTGTTACGTTACCATATCTGATGTGGAATTATTTTGTTTTCGGTGCTTTAACGCCCATAAGCGGCAGAATCAAGCATTACTGGGCAATGGTAACAATTTCGGATTTATCGGGGTTAAACAGCTTTGATTTATTTCATAGGGTTGGATGCAGTTTGTATTTTGACAACTGCATCTTTTCAACGTTTAAAGTGATAAAACATGTTTGCATGCCCCTGTTTATAGTATTGGTTGTTATGGTTTTGGTTTTTGTGCTGGCATGGAGAAAAGACATAACATCGAAATTAAATGATCTGAACGTTCTTCCTCTTGTGATCTTCGTTTTTATTTTGGTTGTATTTTATAAAACCTATTACTTTGATGTCTTTACCACCTTTGGCACATGGCAACTTGTTCCGCATTTTATTTTATTCTCGATCTTTTTTGGGGTGTTATTCGAAGTTTTTGTTGATAAAACAAAAGAGCTTTTTCATTTCTTTGGGGAAAGCTATCGTTCAATCGCAACGATTTTAACATGTGTTTTGATCGTATCCTCATTTGCCGCCATTATCTATATGCAATCAACTCAAATTGATGCAAAGGAGGATTACCTGAATAACGCACAATGGCTGCGGGAAAACACAAACAAAAACGATCTGATCGGTGCCTGGGAAGCGGGAATTATCGGATATTTTTCGGAAAGACGCGTAATAAATTTAGATGGTTTAATCAACAGTCCAGAATACTTTGAATATATAAAAAATGGGAATGTAACAGATTATCTGGATAAATTAAAAGTAGATTACATATCAGAAAATTATTATTTACCGGGTCCGGAACCGTATGATGATAATGGATGGAAAAAACAATGGGACAAAAAATTAAACGTTGTGAACTCCACCATAACATATAGATCCGCGCTTGGTCACTGGGGCATAAAAATGCGCGTACATCGCTATGTCTGGGAATACAAATGGTGGATCAAGTAAAACAATTTTTCCACGCACACAATCGAGCAAAAACCACTCTCCGGGTGGGGCTGGCTATATACTTTTTCGACACGCGTTTAGCTAACCACCCGACTTTCGGCAAACCGGAATAAACATCCCTTTTATCGTCACGGTTTTTAAGTGGTTTGAAATCACCGCAGAGGACGCTGAGTGCGCAGAGTTTTGTCTCTCTCTCGTTCCTCTGCGCACTCAGCGGTTAAATTTCTTGCTTTAATCACCATGATTTTAATCACATGGTGTTAAGCATGTATATTTTTGTGGGAAATTTGCTAAAAACCCATAATTTATTGAGTGTATTCAAAAACAGTGTTTGCTGAGGGTAACAAACATATCTCATTTGTGTGGCATGTTTTGGGCAGTAAGTTACATTTCACCGAAGAATGGGTAACCACAAGATTACAGCTAAGGGCTCGCCAGAAAATAACCCGGTCGCGATTTAGATAAAACACCCCGGGGTGAAAAGAGGCGTGGTTTAGTATGATATGAGCGCCATTAACAATAGGAGCCAAGATGAAATACGACCTTCACATCCACTCCGGTTACTCCTCTGACGGCGTTCTTGATCCTGAAAAGATCGTAAGAATCGCGATAAAAAGAGGACTTTCCGGAATTGCAATAACTGATCACAACACTATAAAAGGTGGATTTGAAGCACAGAAATATGAAAACAATGATTTCAAGGTGATAGTTGGTTCTGAGATATCAACAGAAAGAGGCGAGATAATCGGTATTTTCCTTTCCGAGGAGATTAAATCAGCTGATGTCCATGATGTTATCTCGCAGATCAGAGATCAAAACGGCATTATCATAATACCTCATCCTTTTGATGAATTACGACATTCCGCGTTTTATCCGACAGAAGAATATGTGGATTTCATAGATTGCGTCGAGGGTTTCAATTCAAGATGCGTGCTTCAGAAATATAATGAAAGCGCAATTGGGTTTGCAAAAAAGCATAGTTTAAGTATTACCGCGGGAAGTGATGCTCATTTTTTAAACGAGATTGGAAACGCAGGGATAATCACAGAAACAGAAGATCTTAGGGAAGCAATCCTGAAAAATGATGTTAGAATATTTGGAAAGCGATCTCATCTGATCAACCATGGATTAACAAAGGCATTGAAATTATGGCGAAGAACAACGTTTGGCTGATCATTCTTTTCGCGGTCACGGTCTATGTGCTCATGGGTATATATGCAGACTTCGGGAAACTCTTAACAACAATAAAAGATTTTAACTGGGTTTTTCTTTTCGCATTATTTGTTTTAACAACTGTAAATTATGTTCTTAGATTCCTTAAATGGGATTTTTTCCTCAGGAAGTCTGGCGTTCATTTACGTCTTAAGGATAATTTGTTTGTCTTCTTCAGCGGTCTTTTGATGATCATAACGCCGGGAAAAGTCGGAGAAATATGGAAAGGATGGCTTATAAAGGATATAACTGGTGATGAGTTGAGTAAAACGGTTCCGGTGGTAATTGTTGAGCGAATTACAGATGTGCTGGGCTTGGTTATACTCTCTTTACTTGGTGTTCTATATTACAATAATGGAATTTATCTCATACTAACTTTGCTTTTGATATTCACGGGATTTTTTGCGGTGATTCGATCTAAAACAATCTCACATGGCATAATCACAATACTGGAGAACCGAACAGGAAAACACGCGGAGAATATCAAGACAATGCATGAAACATTCAAAAAAACCATGGAACCAAAAGGTCTGATAGAAATGTCATTGTTAAGTGCATTTGCCTGGTTTTTTGAGTGTGTTGGCATGTACCTTGTCGTCTGTGGATTTAATGAATCGATCAGTATAACCCTGGCAACGTTCGTATTCAGCTTTGCGTCTTTAGCAGGCGCGGTGAGCATGATTCCCGGTGGAATCGGTGTAGCGGAGGCAACGATCTCTGGTTTGCTGCAATTGTTCGGTGTAACATCTACCGTATCGGTTGGAATAGCAATCATAGTGCGTTTCGGGACGCTGTGGTACGGGGCAATCATGGGCTTATCGGTATATTTACTCTTCAAGAAAAATATCGAAAAACATTAGAAGGTGTGGGCAAATAGGGAACTAATGAGGTGCGGAAAATGTCTAAAGTAACAGTGTTGAAAACTTCCCCAGAGACGGTAATCAATGATTATAATCATCTACTGCATCTTTCCGAGTACGAGAAGTTCTTATCAAAAGAGGACAAAACCATAATCAAACTCAATCTTTCATGGAGTTTATATTATCCTGCATGCTCTACAGAACCCTGGCAACTCGAAGGACTCACAAAAACCCTGAAAGAAGATGGATATACCGATATTTTAGCCGTAGAGAACCAAACCGTCGTCACCCATCCATGGAAGGGTGCTTACGGTAATAAATGGCTCCCTATCCTTAATAAGCACGATATCAGCTTTCAACCATTGACTGATGTTGAATGGATTCTTTATAAGCCGAAGACCGAAATGCTGGCGATGTACGAGATATTCGATGAAATTCTGATTCCGGAAATTTTCAAGGGAAGTAACATGATTCATCTTCCCACCGTCAAGACGCACGGGCACACCACAACTACGGGTGCAATGAAAGATGCTTTTGGTGGTTTAATCCCAAAGTATCGGCACCACGCACATAAAAAGATACACGAGATCCTTGTTGATCTATTATCAATTCAAAAGGAGGTTCATAAGGGAGTGTTCGCGGTGATGGATGGATGTGTCTGTGGAAATGGGGCAGGTCCAAGAACGATGGCGCCTTTTATTGGGAATGTGCTTCTTGCAAGCGAGGATCAGGTTGCGATAGATGCCGTGGCAGCTAAAATCATGGGATTTGATCCTCTGAAAATCGATTATATTAAAATGGCTCATGAGAAGGGTTTAGGAATTGGGGATATTGACCAGATTGAAATGATCGGTATTGATAAACAGGACTTTGAAAGACTGAATTTTGGTTTTAAAGTCAAAAAAAGCACGATAATCAGATGGGATCAGATTATACGGAAGAAAACCGCAAACATCAAATGGTTACATCATTTGTTGTTCTATTCCCCCGTATTCAAAACTTTTATTTTTGCTTCTGAGTTTTATCACGACTGGCTCTGGTATCCTTCGGTCGGAAAAAGAAATATAAAGGAGTTTATGAAGACTAATTGGGGCGAGTTATTTGAGAAATATCCTTATGGGGAGTTTCCGGCGTATAACGAGGTGAAAGAGTGGGATCCCTATTAAGAATCTATCCGGAAAGCCCAATAACTCTGTATATCAGCTATGTGGTGTGACCCTGTAAGGCTATAGTGGTTGGTTTACCCGAGCGCCATCTTTTCTAACTATTCGAGCCGGAACACCAACAACAACACAGTTGTTAGGAACGTCTTTGAGCACAACCGCATTTGCACCGACTGTAACATTATCCCCGATGTTCACCCCTCCAAGCACCTTAGCTCCCGCAGTTATTCTGACATTATCACCTATTGTAGGGGAATGTATGTCATCGATATAGCCTATTGTCACCTGCTGGTTAATCGAGCAATTTTCCCCTATGCTATCTGCTGCAATTATTGTGCAGACCCCATGCTGAATAAATAATCCCGGACCGATCGAATCCGTCCAGATGCCCAGTGTTGGAAGTTCTTTGTAGAAAATTTTAAAGAAATGCATAAGAATTCTGGCTAACAGATTCCCTGTTCTAACCCTATGGTAAAATAAATTTCTGAATTCCTTATATCTTGAAAGTAGCACAAGTAAATTAATTACATCCGAATCGCCTGGCAGTTTCAGGAGTTTTGACCATCTTTTCATATCTAACACTATATTTTTTTTTGTGCTGAGTAAAAACAAGATGAGTAAGGGGCTTGTTAATAATAATATTAACGTAATGTGTGCCGTTTGTACCAGGGATTGCCTCATGAATTGTCACCGACCTCACACGATTCTATTTTAATGTAGATCTCGGTTGCATTGTATGTTTCATGAAATCCCTAATTATCATAAAGCTGGTGTTCGGACTATTTGTGGATGGGAAACGTTTACTACCGGATGATTAATGTAATTATTAAAAAACATCCTGTGATCAGATGAACAATGAGAAAGATATGAAAACAACACTTCGCGTGGGTGTATTTACAGGTCCGATAAAGAGATCCGGAGTTGTTCCCGTAGCAAACCTCATCACCATACTATCATCTCTCTCGGATAGTATTTATCTCGTCACCGGAGATGTGTGGCGGTCTCCTTCTGAAAATATCTGTGGAAAGGTCCATCTCCACACGATAAAGCGAAATGATAGATCCGGTATATTAAGCGGGGTTGTAAACCACATCCGCATTGAATTTCAGATCCTGCGCAAGATAATGTCGCTATCAAGAAACGTGGATCTCTGGATTTGTTTTATGGGGGATAGTCTGACATTACCGATATTAGCTGCGAGATTAGCAGGAAAGAAGGTTATACTGGTTATGGCGTCCGATTACATCCTGCCATTCGAGATGCAGGATGATATTCTCCGTATTCCCTTAAAATCACTGTTGAGGCTTAATTTCATTGTTTCATCGAGAATTGTTCTTTATTCGGAACGGCACATCGATGAGTGGCATCTTGGACGATACCGGGGTAAGGTCTCAATAGCTCACGAACATTTTTTAGACGTTGATAAGTTCAAAATACGGAAGAAGATGGATGACCGAACCGATATGATCGGGTATATCGGACGTTTTAGCGTGGAAAAGGGCATCCTGCCGTTTCTTGATGCAATTCCACAGGTATTTGCGAAAAACAACGAAATCAGCATCACCATATCTGGCGACGGCGATCTATTGGATGATATAGAGCAGTTCATTGATAACAACGATCCGGGTAAGCGGATACGGCTATCTGGATGGATCCCTCACGAAAAACTCCCTGAGTCTTTGAATGAACTGAAGTTGCTGGTACTACCGTCCCACACCGAAGGGCTCCCCAACATAATGCTGGAGGCGATGGCATGTGGCACGCCGGTTCTGGCAACGCATGTTGGAGCGATACCGGATCTGGTGGGGGATGAATCAACCGGGTTTGTCCTTAAGAATAATTCGCCGGAAGAAATCGCAGAAGGTGTTATTAGGGCTCTGGAGTATAATGATATTGGTGGGATTATAGCAAACGCTCGAAGACTGGTGGAAGATACGTACACGTACAGGGCTGCGGTTGAAGAATACCGAGAGATACTAGCGTCTGTTCAATGATATTGGGGTTGGGGTATTGATGCGATTAAAATCCGGATATGTCGGATGGTTCGCGATAGCCATTATTCTTGCGACAAATCTCGCAGTATTCCTGGATATGCCGTTTCTGAGGCTGTTATCCGGATTTGTTTTTCTCGCCATCCTGCCCGGAGTATTAATTGTATGGCTGCTTAAACTGAACCGAATAGGAATTGTGGAAAAGGCTGCATTGGTGGCTGGGTTAAGTGTTGCGTTCCTGTTGTTCTTTGGATTGTCATTAAACAATTTTCTGCTTGCAGCGGGCTTTAAAACGCCATTATCAACAGTTTCTCTCATGATCGCATTTGATATCGTATTTGTCCTGCTGCTGATTGTGGGGTGCACAGTTAACAAGGGATTGGTGTTTTGCCTCGCGAACCCGCATCTAAGCAGGTACGAAAAGATGTTTTTGATCGTACCCCTGACCTTTCCCGTGCTGAGCGTGCTTGGATCGCACATTATGCTCACAACAGCTAACAATACCGTGCTGGTCGCTGTCCTGCTCCTGATCCCTGCTTATGTAGCCTCAGCCTGTATTTATAACCAAAAATTTCCGGAGAGACTGTACCCTGTCGTGCTGTATCTTATCAGCGTATCGCTTCTCCTGATCTATGCGCTGAGGTTCCCTCATATCTGGGGGCGTGATGTGCATGCAGAGTATTGTATGTTTCAGACGACTCTATATAATTTGCACTGGGGCATCGTTGAACACGCTCTTCTGGATGCGTGTCTGAGTATCTCGCTGCTACCCACGATATTTCAGTCTATTACTGGCGCAGGTGCACAGGAACACCTGTTCAAAGGGGTTTATGTGGCAATATGCTCATTCACCCCTCTTGCAATATACACAATATCGCGGAGGTATGTTGGTGGTTTGTATGCGTTTCTGGCTTCGTTTTTCTTTATTTCGCAGTCAACCTTCCTGAGTGCGGCAGGAAGCGCACGCACAAACGTTGCGATCTTCTTCGTAGCCCTTGCGGTGATGGTTCTCTTCAGTGACAAGATTGATCCTGTGAAACAGAGGGTTCTATTGTTTGTCTTTATACTGGCTACGGTGGTCTCACATTATTCGACTACATATATATTCTTCTTTGTAGTGCTTTTCAGCTGGGCTGCGGCAGAGATTATCTCTATAAAGTATGTTTTCAAAAGAACAATGAGTCTGAGAATCGCCGCATTCTTCTTTGTTGTGATCTTCATCTGGTATGCTCAGCTGACTGATGTTGCGTTTAGCGCGGGCGTGTCGTTCATCAGGGACACACTCGCCAACCTGAACAATTTTTTCCTGGAAGAATCAAGAGCGGATATGTTCCATTTATTACTTGGCAAGGGACTTGGATATTCTGTGCTGAGCGCGGTCAATCTTCTTGTTACCTGGTGCACATTTATTTTCATAGGAATTGGGGTTCTTACAATGGTTAGAAAGTTTCAGGGGATGGTGGATATACGGGGTGCACAACTCCGGGAGCCGGATTTTCTGAAAACACGGTTTGAGGTGGGATATCTGACAATGGCACTGGCGTGCGCGGGGTTGCTACTGGCTATCGTTCTGCTACCGTATCTTTCAGTAGGTTACGATATTTGCAGGTTGTATTCGCTTGTTGTAGTCGTATTATCGGTCTGTTTTGTTATTGGTGGCATAGTGCTATCGGAACGTTCCGGATTAACGTTAAACTCATGCCAGATCATTCTTGTGATCCTCTTATCATATTCGATGTTTGTAACAGGTGTTGCGTACCAGGTGTTTGGCGCCCAGGTTTCAGTCATCCTGAACTCAGAAGGGGACGCGTATGCCTGCGAATATATACATGATTCAGAGGGCTGTGCTGCGAAATGGCTGGCGCCAACGATCAAAAAAAACTCACATAGCCACGTCAGCGTTACAGATCCTTTCGGAGGTCATAGATTACTGAGTCAGGGAATAATTCCACGGTATCGGATCGATGATTATTCACTTTCGGAATACGGGGGTGTGCGTGAATATATATATCTATACTATACTAATACTGTTATGGATAAACTGGTGATCAACAACACAATGTGCAACATGAGCAAGTACCGTGGCGCGTTCACCGGGTACGGCAGAGTTTATGATAGTGGCAGTTCGGAAATATACAAGAGATGAAAATAGATATGTGCATGTTGCTCTGGCTACGATACGGCGAAAAAACCGAGATATACCCAACTCACGAGATACTAAGCAGTCTAACCGGGCTTGGTCACCGCGTCACATGGATCGTCTCATCCGAAGAGACCAGGGAGATTCAGGAGACCACGTTTAATGATGCCCGCGTATTCGTAATCCCATGCAGATATGACAAAAGCCACATTAAAATCATTGATATGGCGTTATATGCCATCAGAAGAACGTCTTTTATTTTAAACAACTTCAAACATGAACGATACAACATAATACTTGTGAGGGATGACTTATTCGACGGACTTCTTGCACTCTACATCAAACGAAGACACAGAGTTCCTTTCATATTCGAGATGAGCACCCCAGTTGAGCAGAGCCGAGAAACACGCAAATTCTATTCGAAAAGGCATAATCTCCATCGCATCGTGTCAGAAATCGAATCGCGCCTGATTATGCACATCCTTCATAACGCAGACACAATTCTCCCGATAAGCCAATGGATGAAGGATGACCTTGTCAGAAAAGGTGTCAACCGATCAAAGATAACCCCGCTTCCGGAAGGTGTTGACCCGGGACGGTTTCAGAATAGATGCATGGGCGCGGTCACGATAAGGGATAAATATGGTTTAAGCGATTTTAAAATTGTGATATACGTGGGAACGATGGATAAGATGAGGCATCTGGATGTACTGATTCACGCATTCGTAAGGGTGCGAGACCGCCTGGGCGGAGTGAAACTGCTGATGGTCGGGGACGGAACCGGCAGAGAGGATCTCGAAAAACTCGCAGACAAGCTTGGAATCAGGGACGATGTGATATTCACCGGATACGTAGATTTCAGGGAGGTTCCCGACTTTATCGCTGCTGCAAACCTCGGTATCTCCGCAGTCCCGCCACTCGATTTTTACAAGGTCAGTTCGCCGATCAAGATGCTTGAATACATGGCACTGGCAAAGCCGGTCGTTGCAAACAAGGAGATACCGGACCAAAAGGATGTCCTGGGGGCAAGCGGAGGCGGACTCCTCGTCCGATTTGATGCCGAATCATTCGCAGAGGCAACAATCAAAATATTGGACAATCCGGGGCAGGCAGAAGAGATGGGCAGAAAAGGTCGTGACTGGGTGGTAACAAACCGGTCTTATGACGCAATAGCCCGCGAACTTGAGAACGAGTGTCTTGAAGTTTTAAAGTCTTGAAAAGGTGATTTCATGAAACCAAAGTCAAACATGGTCACATTCTACCATGACATCGAGCAGGACATTGACTCTGACATCAGAGCGGATCCGGAGGAGTGCAGAAGGATGGTGGATGAGTTTTTGAGGCTGGAGGCGCAACACAATATATCGGTGACGTACAATGTCATCGGAAAACTTTTTTTGGAGCAGCCGGATCTAATAGAGCACATCCTCGATTACGGACAGGAAGTGGCGTTTCATTCCTACCACCACCGCGCTCACCCACAATATTATGCTGATGAGATCAATTTATGCAAAAACACCCCCACGGGTTCCCGGGTGTACGGATACAGGTCACCCCAGTCACGGTGGAACCAAACAACCACAAAAAATCTATGGAACAGTGGGTTTCTCTGGAATGCCGAGTCGGATGAACATAAAGAACCATACTTCATCCACAAAGGGCTTGTGCGACTCCCAATCGCTACCGACGACTGGGACCTTCACACCGGCAAGCTTAATTCCAAATCATGGGTTAAGCAGTTCTCTGATCTGCTGAAGACGCGGCGCTATTTCGGTTTTGGCTCACACGACTGCATCACCAGTTTCGCTCCGAAAGAGCGGTTGGATGCGTGGGAGCGCATCCTGCAGACTGCGGCTGAGAGTGACTGCCTCATAGTCAGCTTCTCAGAGGCAGCGGATCTCTTCAGACGCGCGAAACTCTCACAATACTACAGCGCTACCGCCAAAAACTGGAATTACGACACAAAAAGTCTTTACCGGACGCGGCGGTTTCAGGAGATCATCAGATACGAAGCTGAGAAGTTAGACCTGCCGGTTGTTGCTGATCTGGGTTCTGGCGGTGGCGTGCTCTCTTTGCCACTGCAAGATATCGCAGAAAAGATTTACTGTGTGGACAACGCCCCCGGAATGATTCGTGATGTTAGCAGGAGCAGTCGCGTCAAAGCATGCGTAGGCGAGGTCTCCGAGTCCAACCTGCCTGATAAATCCGTTGATTTTGTGATCTGCGCCCGCGTAATTGAGTATCTGTTCTGGCATGAGCGCCTTTCAGATGAGATCAAGCGGATCTGCAGACCTGGGGGCACATATCTCGTGACGTTCCCGGCTTTATGCGGGACGGCGCCATCACAGGCAGGACCTGCCCCGGACCGAACACGGCATTATTTCACTTCCACAGAGATTTTGGAGTGGGCGGACCGGATTGGACCAGGCGAGCTTATTGGTGTTCAGTATGAACAATCGGAACCGCGGGGCGTGGATGATGAGGAACGATGCCGGGCAATTGAGAAGGATCCGCCCACGGGCGCATGCCCTATGAACTGGGTGTATGTGGGAACCGTTCAGCGGGAGCACGTGCCAAATAGCTATGGAGATATGATTCCTGTATCGGCTTTCGATTTTTGTTTTCCCAAATATGGCTATGGGCTGCATAGCATGTACTTGAGAAGTGTCAAAAAACGCATCCTGCAACTTATCCAACAGTTCAGGAAATGATCTGGGACCGGTTTTAATCGATCCGAGCGATTTCACCGAAAACTCCGATTGCGCCTCGCGCGGACAATATCTGTAATGGTGTCATCCGCTACATCATTAGCATCCTTCACACAATTGGATGTGCCCCACTACTTGAATTTTCCTTGCTTGCCTGCCGTCCACACTCTTCCTGATTCCACGTCTTTGACGATCCTACTTACTTTATATTTATATCATCCGGCAAACTGTTAGCTCGAATTTGTCTGGCGCTCTTTAAAAATATAGCTATTTTCATTTTAATATCCTCTGATAAACATTCTGATAGCGGGTAAAATCAGCTCGGGATTTCTAATTAGCGCATTAATGTTGTTTATCCACCACTTTGGATTATGCTGGAGAATCCTATTCAGTTTTATTATTTCATTGTGTAGGTCAAGATTAAACGGTTCATAATCTGTAAGCTCCAAACCTTTTGTTAAATGGTCTTTCCAATTTATCTCTCCACGAGCCCATTTATTTTTAATTGCCAATTGGGTGAATCCGGTTCCTGGCTTAGCGGTGACCTGTCCGATCTGAAGTGTTTCCGGAAGTGTGGCTCTGACGAATGATTCAGTTTCACGGAGACTTTCTTCATCTTCTCCGATAAATCCCAGTGTTAAATTTAATTGGATTGGTATGTGTGCTTTTCGCGTCCAGACTAACGCATTTCTGGCTTGTTTAACCGTAATTCCTTTATTCATGGAATCCAATATCTTTTGACTGCCCGATTCAACACCATACGAGATACCGATGCACCCGCCTTTCCGCATCATTTTCAATAACTCTTCATCTACCAAATCAACTCTTGAATCGCAAAACCATTTGATATTAATATCCTCTTCTATAATTCTTTCGCACACTTCAATGACTCTTTTCCGATTAATCGTAAATATTTCATCGAAAATCCAAACATATTTAACATTCCCACTTTTTTTTAGTATTTTTAACTCTTTTATAATGTCATCTGGTGATCTCCCGCTATATTTTGTTTTCGCGACATTGCAGTACATACACTTAAAAGGACATCCTTTTCCAGCATATACTAATGCATAAGGACGTATAAATGGATTAAGCACGTAATATGGGTCAAATGATGGTAGTAAATCATAAGCTGGCATTGGTAAATTATTAAATTTTACTTCTGAGCCTATTTCATCATTTAATTTTATTATGTTGTCTGTACTCCGGTAAGCCGTTCCACCAACATTACCAAGATCTTCATTTTCACTTATGCATTTGATTAAACTACCAATGACTGAGAGAGTTGGTCCGATTATGTATATATCAAAATTACTGTATTCCATCAAAATTTCTCGGGCATAACATCTTGCATGCCAGGAGAAACCTATTGTTATGCACGATGGATCAATTTTTTTAGCGATGTCACAAATTTCCAAATCATGATCTATAATTTGCGAATTAAATGGAAAAATCACACAATCAATTTTTTTATTTATTGTGCGTTCTAAAATCTCGCTATAACTTAAATCAAGTGCATTAGCATCGATAAACTCGATTTTATGACCATCATCTCTCAACAAAGAAGCTATGATCAATAGAGTCGCAGGAGTGTCTACACGCGATATTGTAATAAGTTCACACCGTTCTTCTCGAGTTACTGGAATGGATTTATATCTTGGCAAATTAATTAATAATATGTTCATATTTAGTATTCTTCATGTTTCTTATATCCAAAGTTTGACCGTAGTTAAGCATTTCGTATCCTTTTTACCCTGATATGAGGGCACCTACCATCTCCTTATCTTTTTCGTCAAACCCACCTATCAAGTAAAGTACCGCAAAATACAGAATTGTCGCTGATGCGATGCGTGCGGGCAACCAAAGCTCGCCACAATAATGGATACACAAAACCATAACAGAGCATGACACCAGCGGTCTGACAATGATTTTATAAATAGGTAATTTATGTGAATATTTGGAAACAAAATAGAAATATAACACAAAAAGAACGGATTCAGTGGTAAGGGTGGCAATCCCTGCCCCAACATAACTGAAGCGCGGGATCAGGGCTAAATTCAGAACGATATTTAACAAGGCACATACACCAACAATGATCGCCATTTGATTTTGCCTATCCATGAAAACAAGCATGAAACTAACCGGCGCGCATATCGAAAGGAGGAGCACATCCCATGCAAGTATCCGAAGAGCAACCACCGAATGTGAAAACTGCTCACCATAAATAAGAAAAATAATCTCACCCGATAATAATGATATTCCTGCAGCAATGGGCAAGCCCAAAACGAACAGGTACTTAAATGACCTCTCATATCCAATTCTCAGCGACTTCTCTGAGGATACATAATAATGCGCCATCAGTGGAAATAGCGCATTCATAAATATGTGTGGTATTGGTCTAAAACCCAGAACTAAGTTGTATGCGGCATTATACCAGCCAACAACCACAACACCCTTCATCATCGCGAGCATCAACGTATCGATTTTCACACATATCAAACCAAGCATGGTTAACAGCCCCAGTGGCAATGCACTAGTTATTGTGCTCTTCCAGAAATCTGTGTCCAGTTCCATCCGGGGTTTCACAAACCTCTTTTCACAAACCAAAAAACTTATCAGAAGATCAAAAATGCCCGAGAGGAGAAAAACCAGGGAAATCTCAAGCAGCCCATAACCCAAAAACAGAATCAACAATCCAAGTGAGACTTTTACCACGTTTGACAATATCGTGATGTATGATTCATATTTCATTTTTTCAAATGCGCGAAATGTTACTTTAAAAACATCAGAGAACGATATAACGAGTGTGTAAATGCCAAATATGTATATGATATTCTTTATATCTTCAGGGTAACCAAGGACATTGATTATTATTGCAATTAACCCGAGGATCGTGAGAGATAATGCCAGACGTATACTTAGAACATTGTTCAAGTATTTGCCAGCCTGAGACTTATCTCTTGCAACCTCTCTTACCAGCAACGTGTTATAGCCCATGTCTGAAAAAACAGCAAAGACAGCTATGAACGCAAGAACAAATGTATATGTCCCAAATATGGTGGCCCCCAACACTCTGGCGATGAAAATAGATAATACAAGCGACACCATCGCGACAATAAAATGCGCAGTAAATAATGCCGCCATATTCTTCACAATTCGCTGCATCGTGTTCATTTAAATCATCCGCCATCACCCAAGCATATCCCCCCGTACACCTGCCAGGTTAAATCCGCCATATTCCCAACCGAATACCGTTTAACATACTCCATGCCAGACTTGCGTAGCCCTCTCCGGACGCAATCGTTCTTCAATAAACAGAGGATGCTCTCAAAGAACTCCTCTTTATTTTCTGCAAGCAGACCGGTTTTTCCGTTCTCTATAAGTGTTCTGACCGATGGAATCGAGTAAGCAACACATGGAAGCCCGCTAGCCATTGCCTCTAAGAGAACAATGCCAAAGCCCTCCATACGTGACGGAAGCACAAAGATATCTGCCGCCTGGTATTTTTCCAGCAGATAATCCCTCGAGACCTCACCTGTAAAGACAATATTGTCACTAACCCCAAGTCTCTTGGAGAGACTCTCCAGCTCATGCCTGAATCCGGAGTCGCCCCCAACAATCGTCAGCCGGACATCAGGCTCGCTCGTAAGCAATGCGGGCATCATCCCGATCACATCCTGAATCCCCTTGTATTTTTCGATTCTACCAACAAACAGCAGGTTCTTACCGCTTTTATCTTCAGCAGGATTCTTGCAACTTGCGTATTTTTCCAGATCTATTGCGTTGGGTATCACTGTTATCTTCGATTTATCTCCGCCTCTGCAAGTGTACTGCTTGATCTGATCCTCTGTTAGCGCGATGATCTTTGATGTGTTCTTGAGAAGATATCTCCCGAGACTCAGATCATACATCTTTTTAAGGATTCTGGCGCTGAGTGGCAGGTCGGTAGTTATGAGCATGTCGTGTCCGGTGAGAACAAATGTTTTTCTCTTTTTTTTTGCGAGATAGCAACCATAAACGCTGGATAACAGATGGTAGCCGTGGGCGTGAACTATGTCACACTTCTCAATGTCCCTCTTTAATTCCCTGAACAGACCTGGACTCCAGATAAAACTCCAGAACCTGATCATGACATCAAACCGCCTCACGTTAATCCCATCGATTGTCTCTTTCTTATGAAGACCCTGGCTCCGGATATTCTGTGTGATGGAGGGTGGCACAAGGCGCAGGCATGGAATATCTTCATTGTTCAGGCTGTTCAGTGTGTACACCGTGACCTTGTTGCCTCTTTTGACCAGTTCTCGGCTAAGGACGTGCACATGCTCCTGCATGCCCCCGATTGAAGGGAAAAACCGGTGTTGCAGCATCGATATTCTCATGCAAGAAACATCTTTGTCGCGCAATATCAAAAAAGAGTGGCATCAACCGCCGCCTGCCACCTCATAGATCGTCTTTCTCTGATTCATGATGTGCATCCACAATTGGCTGCAACACAACCCCTGTGCATACGCCAACAGCAGATAACATCAAGAGCGTGAACGGTAATCCACTCATGCCAACTATCCCGTTTCCTGCAACCATGCCAGCAACGAGCAGTAATCCCGCAATTCCAGCGATTCCTGTGCATGTGGCGCGGTCATGCACCGCCTTTCGCAGTATGCTTGCTAGCACGATTGTTCCGTGGTGCACTGGATTCTGGCTGGATGTGCTGCCAACATCGTACCGACAGGTTATCGGAACCTCACTGATTTCCAGCTTGTGTTTTTTTGCCTGAAAAAGTATTCCGGATCCGGCGGACATGTCGGATGCCGTTATCTCTATTGTGCTCATTGCTTTTCTTGAATACGCACGAAAACCGCTCTGTGAGTCTGATACGGTCGTGCCTCCCACCGCATTTGTCGCGACAGTGAGTAGCCGTATGCCAAATCTCCGGTACCGCGGGATGCAACGCCCGTTGTCCTTTAGAAAGCGTGAGCCGATCACGATATCAGAGCCCTTGTCCAGTGTATGGATGAGTTGGCGAATATCCGCAGGGTCGTGCTGCTCATCAGAATCAAGCGTTACCAGTACATCGGCATGCATCTTTTTCGCAGTCTCAAAACATGCGCGTATGGCGGCGCCGTACCCCCGGTTTCTTGCATGACGCACCACGACTGCACCACATGCCTGTGCGATTGTGGACGTTCTATCGGTGCTGCCATCATCCACCACAACCACGCGGTCAACGTGTTTTGCTGCACCAAGGATCACCTCTGCGATGTGTTTTTCCTCGTTGTATGCGGGTAGTGCTGCAATGATCATTTGGATTGGTTCCGAGACGCTGATGACGTTGGTGCTGCGTACTATATTAAATATAGTGGTAAATCTTGCCATATCCCGCGTGTTACATAGTGATATGAATGTGTTATCTGAGAATAAGAGTGTTTTTGTCGGTTATCAGATTTAGACTATCCCTCCAAACGATTTTTCACAAAAAAAGCCGAGTAAGAACTGCTATACGGGAGAGGGGGCGATATACGTTTTTGTAAATGAAAATGGTGTGGGGTGACTGGACGTTATAGTGTACACATATTATAAAACAGGAGTTATAATTTAATATGTTCGCACTTCAGACATGACGATATATATGAAGATAATGAACAGTGGCAGTATCAACATGCTGAAACGGTCTGAAAGGTTCTTATTCCACCGATCGGTCACAGACAACACCTCCGAAATGAAAAGCAGCATCGCAAGCGATACAGTGCTTATTATGGACATGGAGGGATATAATAAATCGATCAAATTGTGCGTGACCATGTGCTGTAATTTGGTTGTCACACTCATAAAGATGTTGTTGTAGCATCAGACGAAGTGCATTTTTATTGGGATTCAGCGATACCCAACTGAAAAATTCCCCGCACAAACACATAATATGTGTTCTTCTTTAAGTCGGATACCCGGCATGGATTCTTGGGTCTTCCGAGTAAAACCCTTTTACCCGACTTTAGAAACCACGAATGAAAAACGGCAGTGTCCACATCAGCCTCCACCCTGTTTATCACTCTTGTTGTTCAGCCTCGTTTAATCTGCAATACCTGGATCCTGCGGTCTGTTAATTGGGTTTTAGGATATCTCGCGTTGCAGTTGCCAACACTTATAAAGAGACTGCTCATTTATCCGGGATCGCTACACTTCAGTTCCGGATGTTTATCTGGAATAATAGTGTGTGCTATCTATATTGATGTTGGGTATGTTGGATTCATTCTACACACATATATCTATTATTTAGGATAATATATAATATTATATCCAGCTATATTACATAAAAAAAGTAGTGGGGTGGCGGAGCGTCTGCCCCGCTATTTCCATTTTGTTTCAGTCGGTTGTTGTGTGCACCTTAAACTCGGTGCATTGTCCGTAGTTCCTGTTAAGCTTGGTTTCCCATAGTCGTATGTGTCTGGTGTTTGTGGGGTTGCATGGAATTGTGGTGGGTGTGTCAGCTTCGGTGATTGTGAAGTCTGTTGTCACGGTTGTCCAGTTGGTTCCATCTGCTGATGTCTGGATGTCAAGCGTTATTGGGACGTCTTTGTTGGATATTGTTGTTTGCACCTTGTTGATGGTCAGTGTCTCCCCGAGATCGAACTGTATCCAGCATGGTAGTTCGGTGTTTGGTTCTGAGAACCATGATGTGTCGTCCCTGCCGTCGATCGCCTTTTCAGGAGCAAAGCTGTCGTGGTATGTGGATGATGCGGTTGCCGTAACCGGACTTATCCACGAGCCT
>RXIK01000219.1 GCA_004211975.1 Methanosarcinales archaeon
GACCACACCATTGTTCAAATCTGTTCTACACCCTTTTGACCCCGATTGATTTCAGATGGCTGTTCATTCCCAAATGTTTACAGTTGAACGTCTCCAGGATGTTTTTTGCACGTTTGTCAGTTGTAAGTTTCAGTATCCGAGATTCATCCCCCTTCAGACATAATTTTCCAATCACACATCTTTCCAGTTGACGATGGGGCTGTTCGTCGCTGCCTACCGCCTGATGGTGCCGCTCTCCAGCATCTGGCTCGCACTGGTTCCGGTGGCGGCGGGTGCTGTTGTGTATGGTGTCGTGCTGCTGAAGCTTGACCTGGGAATTCATGATGAACTCTGGGCGATGGCTGTGCAGATGGGTGTGCGGTTGCCGCGGTGGTTGTAGACCAGTTCACCCGGGATCGTTAAATCTCGCGATATATTTGGCTGCAAAGATGATGGTTATCGCGGTATACTGATCAAATAGCACGAAAGTCAATACCATCACTCGTTCGATGATCCCTATCACCATACCCGCGCTTCTCAAGCCACCACCCCCTCCCAATTTACCTAATATCTCCTTAGAATCGCTCTAATGATATGAGCACTAACAACACTTACTGTGATGTACGCAGAAACGATCGCACCAATGTTGATAGCCCAGTTCATTCTGCTCCCTGTGTTCGGTCCACCCACATTAAGACTTTCACTTGCTGATTTAACAGCTTCTCTACCCCCATCTTTATCACTTAACTCTGCTACCTTCGCCTTGTCCACGTCGTAACCTATCACCCGGACGTGCCCGGAAAAAGCCTCTGCTAATGGCAGTCACACATATCCAAGTCCAACGATGCAGACGACGGTACGGTATTCTTTAAATTCACTTTCTGTGTTCGTTTTCTTCTCCTTCACCCAAACATTTTGCGATTTAATACCGACAGACCCCATCCTCGTCCCTTTCACCACTTTCCGAGAGCGATTCGTTGAACATTTTTCGTTTGACATTGGCTCACCGCCCTATCATCTTCATCTCTCGGAGTATCCTTATATACACACCTGTTTCGATCCTCATTTCACTCATTATCAGGTCATCCAAAATATATTTCCCTTCCTCTTTGGGAAGCTTTCCCGCGTTCACAAGGTTCAGGATTAGAGTTGTGACCCACCATACTTTTATTCTCATGCTCCTTGCTAATAATACCAATGCCCTGTCATTCGTAAGTAGCCTGCAGTTTTTCCTCTTTGCAAGCAGTAAAAGCTCTGCATCTGCCTGATGTACATACTCACTCTTCATAATAGACGATGCAGTGCCTATATCCTTTTCCGATAATTTAACCACCTCTACACGCTTAAAGAACTCTTTTAGCATGCTAACCCCCACTTTTCCTTCTATAACCACTTCTCCCCTAACAGACTCCGTTGTAATAAGTGAACAATTCTCCAGAATATCCAGCCTTCCAATCTTTGATAAATGGATGAGTGGGGTGGAGTCTATAGCAATCACTTCATTTCCTCTAAATCTTTTTCCAGATCCCTCATCGAATATCCCACCTCAATCCCTTCTTTTTCCATTATATCTAATAATTCATAAATCGCCACTCCCATCATCTCTGCTGCTTTCCGGTATGTTATCTTATACTCTCTTAAAAGTTTTATCGCTTTTTCCTTTTTTATCTCTTTTATACCAATAAAAAGCAGCTTTCTCGTCGCCTCTGCCCTGTCTATATTTTCACTCGCCTCCAGCTCCGTTATCCTTTCAAACATCTCATCCGGAACTCTTGCTGTTATAACTCGCATATTGACCAGTTGTTTACAATGATATATAAATGTAAACTTCCGGATACGATTCTTCCCTAACAATATTTGACATGTTGACGTGCTCCCCGCTCTGAAGAGCGAGGAATCTTTGTGCAGTGCGTTACCACTTTCATGCTGACACCCGCAATGGACTCGCCATAGCCCAGTTACTGCTACCCGGAGGCTCACAGTTATTATTCTGTTTGATGTTTGCGACGCCGTTCACATCTGCATTTATGGATACGCCCTTATCTGGGCATACGTATAATCC
>RXIK01000132.1 GCA_004211975.1 Methanosarcinales archaeon
GCCAGGGTGTTCCTTGCGCGGGGCTTTCCTGTGCGATTCGCAGAGGAACCCTCACCAACAGGTGCTCTTGTGTACTGGCTCCGCGAAGAAGAACACGGCAAAGCGGCAGGCGGCGAAAACATGACTCCAAGCCACAACCCGCTATCGACACAGGGACAGCGCTGGAACCTGGAAAACGGCGATGTTGCCCCCACATCAGTCACCGACCGCATCGAGAGAGAAGCAAACATCATCTGCATGAGAGATCCCACGATCGAGAAACACGACCTGAAACAGGCAGAGTCCGAAAACAGGTTTACCTACATAAACATGCGGGAGAAATATGTGGCGTGGGTCGCTGATTTCCTGCGATCACAAAGGCTTGACACACTCCTGAAAGATTTTTACTCGAAACCAGGTCACAGGTTCATCCACAACGCCATGAACGGCGTGGCAAGAGGCTACATCCCCGAGATCTTTGAAAACCTCGGAATCCCCGCGGAATCAGTCTTCCCAATGGACTCAGAGAAAGATAACCTCCTGGGACTCCGGTTCTACGCAAACCCCGAGGAACAATGGCTACTTCCAACAATGGACCGACTAAAACAGGTCGGAGCCATCTTTGAATGTGCAAACGACACCGACGGAGACCGATGCGGAGGAATCCTTGACGAAACCGGCTTCACCAATCTAAACAAGCTCCTTGCAATGCTCTGCGACTTCACAATTCGAGGACTTGGCTGGGAAAACCACATCGTAATACGCACAGGAACCACGTCCACCGCAATCGATGATGTGGTGCAGGCGCTTGTGGGCGAGTACAACATACCAACGCCCGAATGGGACCAGATCAACTCACTGGTGCAGCACCCGTTCTACAACATCAAGAGAATCGCAGACGACACCGACACCGACCTCAATTACATACTGAGCCTGCACAAATTCCCGTGCATCGACACCGAAGTCGGATTCAAGTACATCTCATCAGCAATGAAAAAGTACGACCTGCCCGCAGCAATCGCAGGCGAAGAAAGCGGCGGTTTCACGATCAAACGATTCCCCGACAAAGACGGAATCATCGGGATATGCATAATCGCATCCATGATCGCATGGCACGGCAAGCCACCCGGCAAGATATGGAAAGAGCACACAGAAAAATACGGCGAAAAACACGATGTACGACTCGACATCTGGGCACCCAACACCCCAAAAGAAAAGATAATCAACTCATGGCTCGACAACCCCCCAGAATCCATCGCAGGACAAAAAGTGCTCTGGGCAGGCGGCACATACCACGACAAAGTCGAGTTCGTGCTACAAAGTCCAGGCTGGGGTGCTGACACCGACGCCGCCATCATCTCACGCCTACTCGTGCGAGCATCAGGAACCGAGGAAATCAACAGGATCTACATCGAAAGCAGCGACAAAACAATAACAGACGCACTCAAACAAGCATCACTCGACCGACTGAACAACCTGATCATCGAGGACGTCAACAGCGCCGCAAACCACTTCGATCTTGCAGACAGAATCGCGTCCACCGGCATGACCTTCATGACCGAACCCACCAGAAAACAGTACTTTAACGCCGTGAAACAACGAATGAACACTCTCGCAACAGAAACAGGCGAAAAACCCGTGGAAATCTACCGCAAAATACTTCACCTACTGACACTCGGCATGGACCGAGACGTTAACGTGCGACACGCCGCATGGGACATTGATATCGGGGCAGAATACTACCGCAGGATCTTCCGGTGACCTGAGTGGGGAGTTGGTTATGGCTGGTGGTGGTGACTGCGCGGATCACGCGGGTAACTTTACAACCACGAAAGGACATGGAACACAAAATATCCTGCGGCAGAGGTAAAAGCAATCGAGAATTGAAGGAATTATCTGGTTCGATGAAATTATCGAGAAACTTGAATGGAAGCACAGCGTTCAGCCCCATGAAGTTACCGGGGTCTTTGTCAACACACATGAGTTTCGTTTTGTTGAAAAAGGGTATCGCGCCGGAGAGAACGTGTATGCTGCGATGGGACAAACGAATGCAGGACGCTATCTTATTATTTTCTTTATATATAAAAAAGATAGGCGTGCATTTATCCTGTCAACACGGAATATGACAAACAGAGAAAGGAGGAAATATGAGCGATAAGAGTTCCATTTCAAAGGCACAATCTCATATGGGTATTGGCGAATTCTGGGATACACACGACCTCACAGATTATTGGGATCAAACAGAACCCACAGAATTTGAGGTAGACAGTCCATCCGAGATGACCTATTATGCATTGGACCGTAAACTCTCAGAAGAAGTCCGATCCCTCGCAAGAAAACAAGGCGTGTCGGCAGATACACTGCTAAATCTATGGGTACAGGAGAAGCTGCAACAGATATTCTGATGTAACCCGATCAAAAAACACCCATCACCGGAGAAACCGGTTGTGGAGTGAATAGCACCAATGTGATCGGTTGGCGTGACCGGCAAACATACAGAGAGGTACGGCGAAAAACACGATGTGCAACTCTATATCCGGGCACCTAACACTCCAAATGAAAAGATAATCAATTCACGGCTTGACAACCAGCCATAGTCCATTGCAGAGAAGAAAGTGCCCTGGACTGGCGGCACGTACCATAACAATGTCGAGTTTGTGCTACAGAGTCCGGGAGAGGGTACTAATACCGGTGGCGATCTACCGCAGGGTGCTACATCTGCTGACACTTGACATGGACCAGGATGATAACGTGCGCCACGTCGCATGGGACATTGATATCGGGACCGAGTACTACCGCAGGATTTTCCGGTGACCCGGGTGGGCAATTGGTTGTGGATGCTTGTATCATCTTGATGTTTTAAATGTGAATTTACAAATATTTATGATGCATCTGCCCAATTACATGGATGTGACTCAAATATGCCGGTTAAGTCAATAGAACTTAAACTTCCTGATGCGCTCTATCTGAAAATCGGAGCTGTGACAAGCGAACACTTCGAAACCAAGAACAAGTACACACAGAACGTGATTTCAGATGCTGTCATCGAAAAACTTGAGCTAAATCACCTGAGGCGAGATACAGCATCCTGATAGGCAAGAGGTGAAATCAGTTACGAATCTTTAAAGACCATGTTCGGATTCAAAGAGGCAGAACAGATCAGAACATACAAAAAACCACATCCAAGTCGTTATCCGAAGCAGATGATATTATAAATAGGTTAAAGACGTGATCACCATACTGGCAAATACCAGCGTGTTGATCTCACTGAACATACAAGGTCTTGTCAGACAGGCTTCGAAACTCATCAGGTTCACCATCTCAAAAACAGTCTATGAACGAACTGGGCGGTATCGCCAAATTCAAGGACGCACATAACATGATCAAAAAGATTCTGCTGATAGCAATCATACTCACCGGGCTGACACTATCCGGCTGCATCGAAGATGATGTGCAGATGACTGCTGGCAACAACACCACAGACGCACCCGCAAACACGACCGACAACAATACCACGAACAAATCAGAGCCGGTGGAGCGCCAAAGTGTGTCAATACCGCTCGAAAGACCGCCATTTATCAAAGATAAGTAATGCTTAAGTAGAATCGAGCCAACCTCCTCAGAGGAGACATCTTATGAAAAAAAGATACATTTCAATGATATTTGTTGCGCTTCTCGGTATTGGTTTATTATCTGCCGGGAGCGCATGCGCCGCAGTGGACTTTCCTGCGGACGAGGCTGGGATAAGTGCCTACGTGAAAGCGAAAACGAGCGCTGATCTGAATGATGCGAAGCCTGCTTTCGCGACGATTGAGCGCGAGACTGATGACTACATAATAGGCACAGTTGAACTGGCAAAGCACACAGAAGAACAATATCCACACGTGTATGTCAGCACAGACGGCTGGGTGGTTGCCTACTATCCGAATGACCGACCATCAAGCTGGATACTACCATGGGCGGATTATGCCGGCGGTGAGATATCGTCAACCACACTCAGCAAAGCAGCGGGAACCGTGTGCAGCGAGATAGGAGGAACCACCACAGGTCTAAAGTACTACGACTTCAGGTATGAGGACGCTTCAAAGATGATGATCATCGTGGAGTCTACGAGGAATGGAGCGAATTTCTTCAAAGTGACACTCCCGACGAGTTTTGCGGCGTACGCTGTGGACTGGTCGCATTACAATGATGATCTGAGTGATAGCTATGATGGTAACAAACGTGACCATAGCAACGCATATCTCAACGACGTGAAATGCAGTGGCATAGACGGTGGCGATCGTGCAAAATACGGTTCCTTTTCAGGAGAGTTCGAGAACGGGATGGAACACACAGTTAAGATAGCCGCTGCCTCATCTGCTACTGGTCGCATCGGTCTGGTGTTGGAGTATGCAGACTAAACTCCTGTTGCTACCCGCCATCCTTCTGGCACTGGTATGCACGCCCATCGCGTTCGCTGACGAGATTGTGGTTGTGGATGCCGATAACGTCTGGAATCTCACGCTGGATGATGCCGCTGACGTAAGTCACCTTGATGGTGAGCCCGGCGTGATGGTTGTCAGATATGCTGATATTATCGCATACAAGCCGCTTGAGAACGCCACGGAAGTGAACAGGCTCGTCGGCGATCCGGATGTGATCGTGGTCAAATACGCGGACATCCATAGGGAAATGGAGTTCGTGAAAGGAATCTACATACTCAATCTGACCATTAACTCCCCGGAAAACGGCGTCTTCATCCCAACGGCAACTGCTGTTGTGTGTGGGACTGCCTCCGCCCCAAATGGCATCGTGAATGTCACGGTAAACGGCAAACTTGCAACCGGAACCATGGACTGGACAATCACACTCCCGCTCAACGAGGGCGAGAACACGATCCAGGCGAAGGTTACCGACACCACAGGCTACTCCATAACACGAACAATCCGAGTGATCCATTACGATGCCGGATGCAACTACAACGACACCGACAATGATGGCGTGATCGATCTCCTGGATCAAGAGGATAATACGCCGCCGGATTCGTGGGTGGACCGGTTCGGACGGGCAGTTATGCGCGGCGATGTCAACGGCGACGGGAAGCTCACGTCTGCTGATGCGCTGATGATTCTAAAGGCTGCGGCTGGCGCAATTGATCTGTAGGCTGTTCCGGCGTGTCGCATAGAAGTGCAGGCAATGGTTGGCTGCGTCGCCCCGACGCGGCTGCCTTGCGGCTGCAGGTTGCAGCCAGAGACCAAATCGGAGTGAAGATGGTGCTAATAGGTGAGATTGGACAAACAACGTACGAAGGGGTGCAATCAAACGATGATTATTGGCGCAGATGCCCGGCGATCTCGACCACGGCAACAATATCACTTTTACAGATGTCCGAATCGCGTTCAGTGGCAAGTGCGCACAAGAAGCCGGCATCAACAAAAACGGTTACGCGAACGCGCTCAATGTGTGCAGGATACTGTGGGTGGTGTGGACGAAGCTTATGTGTCCACTAAATATCTATAGATATGAATATGAATATACAAATAATTACACTGATCGTGCTTCTGGCTGCGATGTCAATCATGCCCGCAAGCGCGGAGACGCTTGAGATTCGTGGTGAAGTTGTAGAACTGACAACTGCACAAGCCGCCCCGATATCATGGGATGCATACAACTTCGATGTGTTCTGGTGTGATCTGGATGACAATCTCATATCCGAGAGGCTAACAATCGCGGCGGGCGCGCTGACCGGACCAAATACCGACCGAACCATAGGTAAGAATTGCCTGAGTTATCAGACCATTCCTGTTTACCAGCAGTATGAACTTTATGAAAACAAGGGATTGACCGTTAATGGCAATACCGGATACTACATTGAAGGCTTTATGGGCGAACAATATGTGGCGATCAACGGCAGAGCTGACAAACTCTGCAAACATCTGGTTGAGTTCGAGGACGATGATAAGAAGACACTATCAACAGGAGAAGCCTGGGATCTCGGCGGCGGATTTGCGCTTACTGCCGGAAATATCCCCGGTTCCTGTGGCGCTAATGAACTCTGTGATAGTTGCACACTATCGCTCAGCAAGAATGGTGTGAAACTTGATGAGCAGAACATTTATGTCAACACCACTGATGACCAAGATCGAGTATACACTTATGCCCCCAATACCGGTGGCGAAGAGCGCGTTCCTGTGTTCTCATGCTATGTTGATGCAGTATTCAACGGCACCGATACTGACATCGTGCAATTGATGCACGTCTTCCTGATCGACAGTGGTGTGCTGGAGATTGACACCGGAGACGCATTTGGCGTCATGGAAGTGATGACTGCAAGTTCTTCACAGATTCTCCTCAGAAATAACGAGTATGCAATCGATCTTGACGAAGGGTCTACCGAACAAATCATGGGCAACATACACTTCAAGACCTCAGACGATAATCGTGCAATCAGGTTCTATCCCGTGGTTGGGTACAGTAAATCGGGCACATACACAATTCGCGGTAACGTCATGGATCTTATGAGTAGTGCGCAGTCTGCAGATATAGTGTGGGATGCCGCCAATTTCACAGGCTTCTGGTATGGTCTGGACGACGGTCTGAAGACCGAACAACTCACAGTCCTTGCTGGCACGATAAACAGCGTAGCTGGCGATCGGACCATTGATAAGAACACGTTGGTTTACAGCACGTCCCCGGTTTATCACCAGTACGAACTCAATGAGAACGAGGGCTTAGTCGTTGATAGCAAGAACCCGGGCGGAGATGCCGGATACTATCTCGAAGGCTTCATGGGGGAGAAGTACGTGGCGATCAACAACAGGGCGGATAAACTCTGCAGACTTCTGGTTGAGTTTGAGGATTATGACACGAAAACACTATCAACAGGAGAAGCATGGGATCTCGGCGGTGGATTCTGTCTTATCGCAAACCAGATCAATCTTAACGGTGACGAGGCATGGCTCTTGTTAGTGAAGGACGGCAAGGAACTTGGCAATGGCTTCGTGTCAACTAATGCCACACGCCAGGATCGTGTGTACACATGCACATTGAACATCGGAGAAGAGAAATGGATCCCGGTCTTTTCGTGCTATGCAACGGCTATATTCAGGGGAACTGACACTAACGCGGTGCAGATTAAGTACGTCTTCCTTATCGATGACGACGTGATAGAGATCGAGACTCAGGACCAGTATGGTATAATGGAAGTGATGGTGGCGAATGCCACTCACGTCCGTCTCGAAAACGAAGACCCCCTCGATCGGGGGCAGGGAAGGTATCATGTGTAACATGTACTTCGAGATCGCAGACGACCCTCATGCCATTCGATTCTGCCCCATTGCCGAACGCACCATCGACGACGAAGAACATTCGCCGCCACCGAAAACCATCCCCGCGATAGACTCTGACGGCGACGGCGTGCCCGATGCGTGGGATGATGAATCCAAAACCCCAGCAGGCTATTGGGTAAACTCGCGGGGCATCGGGAGGATGTGGGGTGACATGAACGGAGACCACGTACTCACATCTGCTGACGCTCTCCTGGTTCTCAAGGCTGTGACTGGCGCGATAGAATTATGACCGGGCGAACGCGAAGATACGAGCATGAAAAGAATCGAATTCCATAACAGGGAACCGGAGACAAAAGAGATCAGGAATATTCTGGACGCAGAACCCTCCCTGATCACTTTCATCTACGGACCGATAAACTCTGGAAAGACTACGTTGGTCAACCATTTGATAGGGCAACTTCCTGATGAGTATGTGCCATTCTATGTTAACCTGCGCGGGAGATTTATCACAGGGTATGAAGACTTTCTTAATGTGTTGTTTGAAATCGATGAGGGGGGCGTGATTGATAACGTTTCAGAGTATGCGCAATCGTTGATCAAGGATTTGAAGATACTCAGTGGAATCCCGATACCGTTAAATCTGTTTGAACAGATATTTGAGAAGAAAGATAAAAGTAAAGATATGTTTAAATACATAGAACGTTTCCTTGATGAGATGTCAAAAAAACGCGTGCCAGTGCTGATCATTGATGAGCTGCAGGTGATCGGGGATCTGAAGATCAATGGACTTTTGATCTACAAACTATTCAATTTCTTTATACGATTGACAAAAGAAAAGCATCTGGCACATGTATTTGTGGTCACTTCCGATTCGCTCTTTATCGAGCAGGTTTACAGCGAGGCGATGCTCTCAGGGCGAAGCCGGCATATTCTGGTAGATGACTTTGATTACGCGACAACGATGGATTTTTTAGATAAGTATGGGTTCAGTCATGAAGAAAAAGAACTTGCATGGGAATACTGTGGTGGCAAACCAGTCTACCTCATGGAACTGATACATACAAAAATAAGTGATGAAAACATCGAAGAAAAAGTTCATGAGATGTTTGAGGTGCGAAAAAGCCAAATAAGGATGGTGATAAATGAATTACGTCTTATTGGCGACGAACTGGAGTACAAAGGAAAGAAAATAGAGATTACAGAGGAAAGAGTCATTGATGCACTGAACTCACTTTTAAACACAGAATATAACAGTTATGAGATGGCAAGCATAGAAGAGATTTACCTGGTGAAGAAAAATATCTTGTTTGTTGATGCCATCAGCGGCGTTTTAAAACCACAGTCAAAACTTGATTTGCTTGCAGTGCGAGAGGTGGTGGGAAATGCGTAGAATATGGACGGTTCTCGGGATGCACTCGGGAATCGCATCTGCGGGCTTGGGAGGCTTTGGCATGACCCGAATGCTGATGGTGGCTGCGGCACTCGTGGCAATGCTTGCGGCAACGGGTGTGGGCGCGGGTGCTGAGTGGCATGTGTATCCGGGCGAGGGCACGCCGATTCAGGATGCGGTCGATGGTGCGGAGGCAGGGGATACGATTTACGTACATGCGGGCACCTACATCGAGAATTTGGTTGTGCGCAAATCGTTGGCACTGGTTGGAGAAAATAGGGGTGCCACGGTCATCGATGGTGACGGTAGTGCGGACATCATCAGGGTATGTGCAGATGGATGCACAATCCGTGGATTTACGATTGTAGGGGCTGATGATTGTGAGTGGGCGGAGAAGACGCTGGTAACTGGTGAGGTCTGGGATATTGGCGGTGGATTTGTGCTTACACCCCTGCAAATCGATGTTGAGGGTGAAAAAGTATGGCTCGTGTTCACCAGAGATGGCAGGGAGTATGATAGCCGGGTCATGTCGGTTGGTGATGCACACACATTCACCGACTACAAAAATGAAGACGCTCCGGTGATACTGTGCTACGTTGTTGGCGTGTTCAAAGGGGCCGAGTCAAATCATGTGCAGATCAAGTATGTCCTTTTCGGTGATCGTGTGTCTGGGGTGGACACTGGTGTTTTTACGGAAGAAACAGCAGAGTTGTGGCCAATAGCAGGAATTAAACTGGGTTATGCCGATAGCAACATCGTGACCGATAACGAGATACGCTTGTGTAATTGTGGCATCCACCTTCAGAGTTCAGATAACAATATACTCACAGCAAACACGGCATCAGATAATAACCGTGGCATCAGCATACGGGGATCGAGCAACAACAACACCCTGTACCAAAACAATCTCATTAACAACACTGACTACAACGCCTACGACGAATGCACCAACACATGGGACTCCGGATCCGCTGGCAACTACTACTCCAACTACAACGGTACCGATACTGACGGTGACGGCATCGGCGACACCCCCTACTCGATCCCGGGCGGCAGCAGCATCGATCGCTTCCCACTCATGCATCCATGGACTGACACTCCGCCGCAGATTGGCGACCTCAACGGCGACGACCAGGTCACCCCTGCGGACGCCGCGATCGCGCTCCAACTCGCAGCCGGTGGTTCTTCGTGTGATCCCACAATGCTCGCAGCCGCTGACGTCAGCGGCGATGACCGCGTCACCTCGCTTGACGCGCTCATGATACTGCAGGTCGCCGCAAGCTCGACCACACCAAATGAGAATTGGAACGCAGTGATTGAGACGAGCATGGGCACGGTGACTGTTGAATTGTACGGACACCAAGCGCCTAACACCACCGCGAATTTCATCGAGCTGGTAGAGAGTGGGTTCTATGATGGTTTGATTTTTCACCGTGTGATTGATGGCTTTGTGATTCAGGGTGGATGTCCGAATGGTGATGGAACCGGTGGCTCTGGTAGGACCATTGAGTTGGAGATTCATCCTGATCTGACTCATGTTGATGGTGCTATTGCTATGGCGCGGTCTGCTGATCCAGCCAGTGCATCCAGCCAGTTCTATGTCTGTGATGGAGCACAGCACATGCTTGATGGGCAGTATGCTGTATTTGGAGGGGTGATTGATGGGATGGGTGTTGTGCGGGCGATTGCAGAGGTGACAACCGGCTCTAACAACAAGCCGGTGGAGGATGTTGTGATCATCAAAATTTCCATTACAGATCGTGAATAAAAGCGAACGCACATGAAATTAAAATTTGGACAAACCGTTCACGCCGCAACATTGCCAGTGAATTGCAACCCTAACTCTAACAATACTTTCGCTCATGCGAATGTTGTAATCGCGCTTCGCCTTGCTGATAGTGACGACAAACGCGTCACAGTTCTCAGCACTCTCGCGATCCCGCAGGCGGCGGCTGGCGCGGTAGAATTATAGTTTGGGATGAGGTTGAAGGAAGAGCATGAAAAGAATTGGATTTTATGATAGGGAAAAGGAGGTGGCTGAGTTCATGAATATTCTGAGTTCTGAACCATCCCTGATCACATTCGTTTACGGACCGATAAACTCGGGAAAGACCACGATTAACCACCTGATAAAGTAACTACCCGTGGAGTGTACACCGTTCTATATCAACCTGCGTGGACGGTTTATCACAGGTTATGAAGACTTTCTAAATGTATTATTTGAGGTTGATGAGGGTGGTGTGACCGGCAACGTTGGTGGTGTGCAACATCGATACTGAAGGATTTGAAGATACTTGGTGGAATCCCGATACAAATAAATCTGTTTGAGCAGATATTTGAGAAGAAGGCTAAAAGCAAAGATATGTTCAGATATATTGAGTGTTTCTTTGTTGAAATGTCAGCGGAACGTGTGCCGGTGATGATCATCGATGAGTTGCAGGTTATTGGGGATATGAAGATCGATGGGCTTTTGATTTACAAATTATTTAATTTCTTTGTGCGACTAACAAAGGAATTGCACCTGGCACACGTTTTTGTTGTGACTTTGGACTGGTGAGATTGCGACTTGCTTGAAGATCGTGAAGGAATTGGGTGATGAGCTGGTGATGGGCAGCAAACATTTTGAGGTGCATCATGGAAAGCTGGTTTCCGTTCTCGAGATGTTTGCAAGCCGCGATGAGGTTGGTGCTGATGAGATGGACGAGATCTCGAAGAGATATCTGGTTAAAGAGCGCATTTTCTTTGTGGATCTGCTTACGAGGATGGTAACGTCGCAATCACAGTTTGATCTGTTTGTGATGCGGGATGTGGTGGTATGAGTCGGCGTGTTAATGATTCTGCAGGTGGCTTGTTGTGTGTTGCCTATTTGTGGTGGGGGTGCATCTGGCACGGAGGGGACGGTTTGCCGGATGCGGCGGCAAATCCCGGGTGTTCCCGGAGGTTATATGACCTTTTGAGATGAGATGTTTTGAGTGTGAAGTGCTGTTGCCCTGATGGTTGTGGCAGCGGGGAATATGCATGATTATCATTGGAATTGACCCTGGACTTGCGAAGACTGGTTTTGGCGTGATTGATGGTGTCCGCTGCATCAAATATGGCATGATTGTCACGTCGCCTGATGTGCCTGTTCAGATGCGTCTCCGGACAATATTCCGTGAGATATGTGCGGTTCTGGACGCTCATAAACCTCGTGAGCTTGCAATTGAGCAGCTTTTCTTTTCAAGGAATGTGTCGTCTGCGATTGATGTGAGTCATGCACGGGGGGTTGTTCTGCTTGCGGCATCTGAGCGTGATCTTGATGTCTTTGAGTACACGCCAAATAAGGTGAAGCAGGCGGTCACTGGTTCGGGGAGGGCGGATAAGAAGCAGGTGCAGAAGATGGTGCGGGCAATGTTTGGTATTAATGAAGCTATGCCTGTTGATGCTGCTGATGCGGTTGCGGTTGCGTTGTGTCATGCGAACATGCGGCTGCCGCAAAATTGACGGTGTATTATCATGTTATCAGTCTATCTTGTCCAGCTGTTTTATGATCTCGATCGCTTTGTCCTTGTAGTTTCGTGTTAGTCGCTGGTAATCCTCATCTGAAACTTCTCCGGAGTCATGGTCTTCGTCCAGTTTGCTTAGTACTGCGAGGAGTGCTTTTTTCTTGCGGATCAACTCTTCTTTTGACTGTGTAAGCTCTGTGATGATCTCGTCCATCTCTTCCCAGTCTCCCCCTTCACCTGGTTCTTTCTCTGCGTCGTCCTTGCCTTTGTCACATGCAGTGCACCCGGAGCAGGCTAACCCTCCGTCGCTGCCTCTTAGCTTGTTGTTTTTGACATGAATTATCGGGTATGTCAGCGCAGCGATGAGCAGCATTGCGATGACTGCATACGTGATCCATCGGTTCAATGGCTGTGACTGTGATGGCTGTGGAACTATGACATGTAACTCTTCAAACGCCACCGGACCCTCCCACGTATAATGAACTCCGCCATCGTCCTCCGGGTTTGCAGAATCCGGTTCAATCATGTTTCCTGCTCCGTCGGCGAACCTAATGTTGGTATTGCCTGCGTCAGCATCCCCGCCGGTATTGATATTGGCTTTCAGCAGGAGTGAGTTGATAGGATAGTTCGCAATTGCAGGACCGCTTAGTTTCTTCACAAATTCGTCAGGTGCGTCGGACGTTCCCATGCCGCCAATTGGCACGACATAGCGCACGGAATACATCGCCATACCACCTGCGTTAAGCGTCATATTCCAGCATAGAATATCTCTGTCTCGCTCGTACGCAACCTCTGACGACGCGGCATCGGTCATGTGACCCATCTTCATAACCTGCATGACTTGAGCATTCTCTGGCACGGCGATACACACATCTTCCGAGCGGTTTGCAGTTCCGGTGTTCCTGAATACGATGGTCTCACATGCGACCCCCACCGTTGAGTTCCCGCTGGTTTCGTAGCTTAGCTCGATCAGATACTGCGGTATGATTACATCATCGGACGCAGCATACTGCTCAGAACCCGCGGCAGACTGGGCAAGTACAAGCGCAAGTGCCAGAAGTACGGCGCATCCGGATAATCGTTTTATCAGTTCCATCCCTTGTATCTGTCACATCAACATATAAGAGAGTAATGATCGCGTAATTCTCAACTGGCTTTGAATTTTCCTGGTTCTGATGGATTCTGTGGTTTTTCACATCTTACCGAAGTGATATGTGGGGGTGGCGTGCTCTATGATCTGTGGCAAATCGTTGGGTGCACAGGGAACTGCCCGCTGGCAACGATGGATGGTAACGATGAAGCAACAACATCAGCAAGAAAGTTCAAGTGCTGCGACTACCAACACAGATAGGAGGGAACGCAATGGCATACGAAGACCGCAAAACTATCCGAAATGTGGAAGCGCAAATCTGCACAGTGCATACAACGATCGCGGCTATGATAGAAGCGGCAGAGATGGGAGTGGGCGTTGGAATGGTGTTATAATAGCATAGGTAAGAACAATGAATGAAGAAAACAATATGGGATCGGATATGGAACAGGATAACCGCCTGAAAGAGCGAATGGCGAATGTGAAGCATAAAATACTGGTTATGAGTGGGAAGGGCGGTGTTGGCAAGACCACCGTTGCCATTAATCTTGCGCTCACCCTCGCAACGAAGGGATATGATGTGGGAGTTATGGATGCTGATATACACGGACCAAATGTCCCTAAAATGCTTGGAATAGATGATTTACGTCCGGACATCGCTGAAGACGGTATATCCCCTGTTCTTGTGCCACCGCGACTGAAGGTTATGTCGCTTGCATTCCTGCTTGAGAGCAAGGACACTCCGGTTGTATGGAGAGGACCGCTCAAGATGGGTGCGATCAAACAGTTCCTTTCTGACGTGTTCTGGGGTGATCTGGATTATCTGATTGTTGATCTCCCTCCTGGAACCGGTGATGAGCCTTTGAGTGTTGCACAGTTGATTCCCGATATTGATGGGGCGATTATTGTCACCACTCCACAGGACGTGGCTTTGCTGGATTCAAGGAAGTCTGTGAGCTTTGCAAGAGCGATTGGTATGCCTGTAATCGGGATCGTAGAGAATATGAGTGGATTTAAGTGTCCGAACTGCGGTGAAGTGATTGACCTGTTTAAGATCGGCGGCGGCGAGCATTCTGCTACTGATATGGACGTGCCGTTCCTTGGCAGGATACCGATCGAGACAAAGATCGTTGAATCGGGCGACAGTGGAATTCCGTTCGTTCTTGAGCATGAATCAGAGGCTGCGGATGCTTTTGAGGCGATTGTTGATAAAGTAAAAGAAATTGTAGAGGTGGAATAATATCATGAAGATATGTGTAACTTCAACCGGTCCCGGGCTGGATTCGCCCGTGGACCCGAGATTCGGGCGGTGCCCATATTTCATAATTGTTGACCCGGAAACAATGGAATATGAGGCAGTACCCAACCAGAGCGCAGATGCTTCTGGTGGAGCAGGGGTCCAGGCGGCGCAGACTGTCGCCGAAAAAGGTGTTGGTGTCGTGGTCACCGGGCATGTCGGACCAAACGCGGTCCCGGTGCTCGATGCTGCCGGCATCCGGAGCGTGATTGACGCAGCCGGCACAGTCCGTGACGCCGTCGCGCAGTACAGGGACGGCAAATTGGGTGTGTGAATAGCTGGACCCTATGGTGGGGGTGTTGGATGACCCGGGAACCGTTTTCATCTGACAAATAGGGTAATATAACATTATCCACATAAGAGACTGTAATGGTCAGGAATCAGTACGAACACGAACTGGAAAAACTGAAAGAAAATATCATAGAACTGGGCGGCAAGGTTGACACGCTCATCCATGACGCGGTCGTTTCGCTCAAAACCCATGATATGTCGCTGGCTCAGTCCGTGATCGTGCGGGACGGGGCGGTGGACGATATTGCATGTGACGTTGAGAAGTTATGCTTGAGACTGATTGCGCTACAGCAGCCGATGGCAGTCGATCTTCGCACGATTGCAACAGCACTCAAGATACAGATAGATCTTGAACGAATGGGGGATCTTGCCGTTGATATTGCAAGGGTCACGATATATACGAAGGGTGAGCCGCACGTAAAACCCTTAATTGACATTCCGCGCATGTCTGATACGGTGCGAGAGATGCTTAACTCCGCGATCAAGTCGTTTCATGACTCGGATAGTGACCTTGCATACAAGACTGCCGAGAAAGACGATATCGTCGACGGTCTTTATGACCAGGTGCGCAGGGAACTGCTGACATATATAGTTGAGGATCCGAAAAAGCTTGCCAGCATCTCGAACCTGCTCTTCGTCTCAAAGTATCTCGAGCGCATCGGAGATCATGCTGTTAACCTCTGTGAAAACATAATCTACATGACAACAGGGGACCGGGTACATCTGAATTGAGGGTGGGGTGGCATCATATCTGGCAACACATTCACCATAATCGGCGTGATAATCGGAATTATATTCGGGATAAACGCAGTTTCGGTGATGCTCGGGCTTATATCCGGGTCGGTCGGACTTCTAAATATGATCGGGTCCGGTTCGGGAATTGGTTTGATCGTGTCAATAATCATAGCTGCGGTCCTTATAATCAAGATTCGGATCATAACCAGTCTGGTCACAGGAGCGATCATTGGAATCGTGCTGAATCTTGTTGTAAGCGAGATATATGGCGCGGATATCGTCACTCTGCTATTCGGCTGACAAGATATGGAACACCTGGATGTTATCGTACCGGTAGCACACTATGAACCAATATCAGTACTTAAAAAATCTGTAGATTGCATATTAGATCTTGAAAAGGACGATATGAATGTCCGGGTCATCTATGTTCTTGACATCACGGGTAAAACCGATGACCGCCTGAAATTCCTTGAGGGGGTGCCGATTGCAGTGATTACACGCACAAGCACCCGGGGACGCCGCGCTGGCGCGATCAACGACGCTCTTGATGCATGTAAGCAGGCGCCGGGGAACGCGCCGGATTATGTTGCACTCTTTGATGTGGACAGCCGTCCCGACAAAAATTTTCTGATCGAGTGCACACACCTGCTGCGGTCAAACAAGAACGTGATCATCGCAAGCGGCGCACGTTTCATCACAAACGAGAACGAAAACATCATAACAAAAACCATCGCCGCAGAATACTGCTTTTTTTCTGACGTATACCTGATGTTCGAGAGATTCGATGGATTCAACCAGTTCAACGGCATGATCGGCGTTCTGAACATCAAAACCATGAGAGACTATCAATTCAATCATCTGAACGAGTCAGCATCCTGCGAAGATCTTGACTTCACCCAACAAGCATATCTCGCGGGTTTCACCGGTGGCTTCGCACAGAACACACGGGTCGGTGAACAAGCACCATCCACCATCAAAGATCTGTTCAATCAGCGTGTTAGATGGTTGTCCGGAGCCTGCCAGGGACTGCGCACCTACCTACCAGCGTTTATCACCGCGCAAATTTCCGTGTCAAAAAAACTGGCATGGTTCCTTGCGTTATCCCTGCCGTTCGTCGCGTTTCTTGCCACACCGGTTGTGCCACTGTATGGGGCGCGTCTGTGTGGGAAATATGGTTTACGCAGCGTTATTGTCCGGACATTCGGATTGGTGGGGCATGTCTGGCTGATCACGCTCTGCGGAAGTGTTGCACTGGCAAAACAGGTGTTAGGAAGGCATATTGAGTGGGGTGGATCGAAGAGGAGCGAGGTTTGACGCGGGATCCTGGCAACAGCCCACAGCCCACAGCCCACAGGCTGCGACATGCAACCGCATATATGCGCAAGTTCGGATAACCGGTTCCATAACCTGGCAAACCCGGAAGCTGCACAATAACTTTACGACCTCTCACAGCGATAGTAGCCCATGGAGAACGAAGAGCAGATCCGGGTGCTGGACGGACTTGAAGCGGTACGATCCCTGCCCGGGATGTACATCGGAAGCACCGGACCTGTCGGGCTACACCATCTTGTGAGCGAGGTCGTTGATAACAGCATCGACGAGGCGATGGCAGGGCACTGCACCGAAATTGCGGTGACATTAAACCGGGACGGCTCTGTAACGGTATCTGACGACGGCAGAGGAATTCCAGTGTACATAATCGAGGATTACGGAAAACCCGCTGTCGAGATAGTGATGACCGTGCTCCACGCCGGAGGAAAATTCGATAAAAGCACATACAAGGTCTCCGGTGGTCTGCATGGCGTGGGCGTCTCGGTCGTGAACGCACTATCCGAGTGGCTACGCGTCGAGATCCACAAGAACGGAAGCATCCACTCCCAGGAATATGTGCGGGGCGCCCCAAAGTACGATTTAAAAGTCATAGGGGAAACCGACCGCACAGGAACCGCGATCACATTCAAGCCAGACCCCAGGATCTTCGAAGAGACTGAGTTCTCTTTTAACACGCTCTCAAAACGTCTCCGCGAACTCGCATATCTTAACCACGGCGTGCAGATCACAATCAAGGACGAACGAGGTGAACCATACCCGGAATCCCTGGACACACACCAGTTTGACGGCGGAATCATGTCATTTGTCGAGTACCTGAACGAAAATAAAAACACGCTTCACACTCCTGCACATTTCAAAAAACAGAAGGACGACACCGATATCGAGATCGCAATCCAGTACAACGAGGGATACGCAGATAACGTCCTCTCATTCGTGAACAGCATCAACACAAAAGAAGGCGGAACTCATCTAAGCGGCTTTAAGACCGCGCTCACACGGTCAATCAACAAATATGCAAAAGAGAACAACCTCATAAAAAACGGTGATATCAGCGGAAGAGACACGCTCGAAGGTCTGACCGCGGTAATCAGCGTGAGACTCGCAAGCCCACAGTTCGAAGGACAAACCAAAATGAAACTCGGGAACATCGAGGTGAAAGGACTCGTCCAGTCACTTGTTGGCGAGGGACTCGATGAATTCCTCGAAGAACACCCGAAAACAGCGAAAAAGATAATAGAGAAAATAATAGAGGCAGCCAAAGCATGGTCCGCTGCAAAAAAGGCGCGAGAGCTCACACGACGCAAAACCGCGCTCGAATCAGGAAGTCTCCCGGGAAAACTTGCTGACTGCTCTGAACGAAACCCGGCAAAAAGCGAGATATACCTCGTTGAAGGCGACAGCGCGGGGGGTTCGGCAAAACAAGGACGGGATCGGAAGTTCCAGGCGATTCTACCACTCAGAGGTAAGATCCTGAATGTTGAGAAGGCGAGGCTCCATAAAATCCTGCGCAACAACGAGATCCGGACGATGATCACCGCGTTTGGAACCGGGATCGGGGACGAGTTCAATATTGAGAAGGCGAGGTACCACCAGATATCGATTATGAGCGTTGATGGCGCGGAGATAACATTTATCCGGGATCCGGACGGGATGATTAAGTCTGTCTGCATCGGTGACTTCATCGATTCCATGATTGAGACGGACGAGGAAAATAAGAGCGGGAATGGAGAAGGAGAAAGCGCATCATTGGAAGTAGGGCACGCTGATTGCTATGATGTACTATGCTTCGATCCGACCACACTCGAAACGGGATTCAGACCCATAAAATCGGTGATCCGCCACGAAATTGAAGAACCGCTCCACGAGATCACCACCGCTTATGGCAGGCAGGTCCGGGTAACCTCGTCGCATAGCGTCTTTGTCTATGAGGATGGTGAAATCGTACTGAAGCGGGGTTGCGAGATACAGCCCGGCGACCTGATCGTTGCGCCGAACCGGCTGCCTCTTTCCGGAGTTATGCCCGAATCACCGGAGCATATCGATCTGCTGGCTGAATTCGTCTCCCGAAAGGAAGAACTTGACGTTAACATGTATGTCCGGGATGTGATAGGAAGCGGTGATGTTGCCGGGTTGATGATGGATCGCATCCGTGAAGAACACCGCGACGAACCTCAGCTCGTAGAGGCGCGTGTGAACATTCCAGAGGATATCCGCAATGAACTCGCCGGAAAACGCCGTGAACTCGGACTTAGCCAGAAAGAGGTCTGCGATGCAGTCGGGATCCAGCAGCCAGTCACATTCTATGCGTGGGAAAAAGGAACCTCGCGTCCAGTGCTCACCCACTTTGAACGGTACATCGACCTCCTCGGAATGAACCGGGCAGCATGCATGGACGAGGTCGAAGTGCTACCATCCCGCCTTGATTCTGTGTGGGCGACGCAATATGCCGCATCGGGCAGCAACCGTGTGCGCGATTATATCTCGATACACGATCTCTCGCTTGAAGACACATCACGGTTGAACGGTGTCAAATTATCGCCTGTGCACTATGCGGATCACGCCATCTCACGCCATATCCCAATAAACGAGGATTTGATGGAGATTATCGGGTTCTTTGTTGCGGACGGGAGCCTGAGCCAGCGCGGAGGCGTGCGGTTCGCAATTGGGAAGAACAACATCAGGTTTGCCGAAAGATTAAGAGAAATGATCGAATCCACCTTTGGGCTGGATGCAAAATACTATGATAGCTCAGAAACACGTGCAGACGAGCTAAAGATCGTTAATTCGGTCGTGGCGGCGCTCTTCAGGCACGTCTTCGGTTTTGATTCCGCTAAAGCCCACACCAAGCGGATACCCGACATAGTCTTCAACGTGAGTCCCAATCTACAACTCGCGTTCTTGCGCGGATACTTCATGGGTGATGGTACAGTTGCAAGCAACCAGATCATGGTCAGCACAGTCTCCCGCGATCTGGCAGCACAGTTACAGTACCTTCTGCTTGCACATGGCGTGGTCTGCTCAACCTCGGTGCGTGAACCAACCGGGGAGCCATCAGGCATGATCCGGGGCAAGCCAATCACGCAGCGCCATACCGCATATATCCTGAGTGTTGCGGCACGGGACGACCTCCTGAATCTTGCGCCGGTCTGGACCACACATCATCTGGCAGACAAATTAAGACCAAAGCTCGAGAAAGAGGCTCATGCGGGAACCGGCATAAACCGGGCATTTGTCCCGCTGCACGGAGATCTGATCGGACTTCCCGTACGATCGGTTACGGAGGTCGAACCAACCCGCGGGATGGTCTACGATTTCTCAGTCGAGGATGCAGAGAACTTCGTTTGCGGGATGGGTGGCATCTGCTGCCACAATACCGATGCTGATGTTGACGGATCCCACATCAGAACGCTTCTTCTGACGTTTCTGTACCGCTACATGCCCGGATTGGTTGAAGCGGGATATGTCTACATCGCACAGCCACCACTCTACCAGGTCAAAAAAGGGAAGGTCAGGCGATATGCGTTCACAGACGAAGAACTGGACACAATACAACAAGAGATCGGGGAGGGCGGCGTCACAGTACAACGATACAAAGGTCTCGGTGAAATGAACCCATCACAACTCTGGGAAACAACAATGGACCCCGAGACACGAACAATGCTCCAGGTAACAATCGAAGACGCAATGGAAGCTGACAGAATGTTCACAATACTAATGGGCGATGCAGTCGAGCCAAGACGAACATTCATCGAGAAACACGCGAGAGAAGTCGAAAATCTGGACGTGTGATGTGAGCGTGGGGTATGGCAAAAATTCCTGATTCTAAGGGCTTGCCAGAAAACAATCTGTTAAAATTCGTGGCATTCGGCACATTCGTGAAATTCGTGATAAAATCGGCATAAAGGATCACGAATGGCACGAATGAACGAATCGCACGAATGTCGTCGCACGAATGTCGGGGATGTAGTGTGACATCAGCCAACTTTGCTACTTTATTTTTCGGTAAGCACTAATGGATTCTGTGGTTTCCAACCTTTGCGCCCTTGCGTCATCGTGTCTTTGCGTTTATCTGATCTAACGCAAGGTTGCAAAGGCGCAGAGACGCAAAGTTGAGAACGGGATATGCTCGCGATTCCCACATACGTGGGGGTACCGTTACTGACTGCAGAAAACGTTAGAACCAGGATTTTTGATTGCAGCGACCTCTTCCTGTCGGTTATAGAATCTCATGATAAGTAATCGTACTTTTTAGGTAACTACTCAGGTACCTAAAACCACTATCAAGGGACTTCGCTATGCAGGAACCATCCGGGATGTAGTGAATACTATAACCAAACTGGGAATTTAACCGCAGAGTGCGCAGAGGGACGCGGAGGGGAAATAAACGGTTAAACACTCTGCGTTCCTCTGCGCCCTCCGCGTGTGACAAGAAGCTGCATCACTGATTGCCTAACCGGCTACCCCCTCCATTCGGGGTAATCCTACCGCAGAATG
>RXIK01000105.1 GCA_004211975.1 Methanosarcinales archaeon
ATTAACACTGATTTCACAGATTAACGATATAAATGACTTTTCAGATCGATAGCGCTCAATTTTATCAGTTGTGCTTACACAAGACAACCCCGGGTAACCAGAAAATAATAAAAAGTCTCGAAAAACAGCCCCCGGAATGTTAAGGCGATCACGGGGCTACGTGCCACCCAGTTACTTGTGATTAGCATTTGTTAAAATCAAACGCGTAAGTAACGTGTGGCAAACCGATAACCCGCGATCCGCATAATTTATGTAAACCAGCGTCTAACACGAGTTTTTAGCCACAGATTAACGCGGATCACGCGGGTTTTCTTAAAACATCACTCATCGCCGTTCTCAACGCCAACTGTTGCGAAGAATCGTTTCATCACCACTTCCTCTGCCATCCGCATCAGTGCTTGCCGATCCCTTGTGTCGCTGAACACCCCGAGTGGAATCTGAGCGCCAGCCATGGTCGCATGTCCTCCCGCGGAGCCTGCCGGAGCGAATGCTTTCTGCATGACCTCTCCAAGATTCAGCCGGATGTCACGGCTCCTTCCCGAGATATGTATGCAATCATCCCCGATTCCATACACGAGAACCGTTGTGATCCCTTCAAGGTTCAGCAGGTAGTCAGCAGCCTGTGCAAGCGCGTCCCGGTCCCTGATGATGCCTGCATTCGTGACCAGATAGCTGCCCTTAACCTTCCGATTCCGTATGGATTCTCCGAACGTCTCCAGCGTCTCAGTCGAGATTGCTGGCGTTTCAATCCGGTTCAGGAGCTCGTGGTCTGCAAGCGGGTACAGGAATGCCGCAGCAGTTAGATCAACAAGATTTGCGTTCCGCTTGAATCCAAGTGTATCTGTGCGGATGCCGTACAACAACGCGGTTGCAAGGTCTTTGTCAACTGGAATACCCATCTCCTGCAGGTATTTTGTCAGAATTGTCGCTGTAGCCCCGCTGTTTGGACGGATATCGACGTGCTCAGCACGTATCTTTTTCATATCCACAGGATGGTGGTCGATGATGATGTCCACAACAGTGTCTTTTGGAAGTAGATTGTTCCCGCCCGGTAGCGAGCAGTCAACCATCGCAATCTTCTTAAAATCGCTCATCGAGCGTTTGTTGTGTCCATCAAGCTTGTCCATACCTATATGAAGCAGGTTCACGAAGGCTTTGTTCTCCTGGTGCCCGATCTCCCCCCGGTACACGATCTCGGATTTTGCGCCAACGCTTGCAGCAATTGTTTTTAATGCGATTGCGCTTGACATGGCGTCAGGATCAGGGTTATCATGCACTACAATCGCGAGTTTTTTATCGCCAATTGTGCGCAGAATATCAAGAATGTTTGACGCATCTCTTGCAGACTCAGCAAGCTCGATAATCCGGATTGTGGCGTCCGCAACGATTCTTGGCGGCACGATTACGCTGTCGGCACCCGCGTCCTCAAGTTCGCTCTTTGCAACAGTGCTTGGGGCGCGTGCAATCACTTGAATATCCTGGGATATCCTCTTTACCGTGGCAATCGCACTGCTATTTGCCGCAACGTCGGAACTCAGCACAAGTACGGATTCTATGCTCTTGATGTCAACCGGATCAAGCAGATGAGGATCATTAAGATCTCCCACAATGGTTTCAAACTCCTGTTCACGCAGAGTCTCAACCTTTCCAACATCCTTGTCGATCATCACAACTTTCTTATTCCGATTGGTCAACTCCCTGGCAACCGCAGACCCAATCCTCCCACTACCTATGATGATATACGGCGCTTGCGGTTTTTTATCGCCATTCTGGTCATCGTTCTGCATACAAGTCACCTTGCCTGAACTGTACGTCGACGCGGGAACCATTATACAAGTGTCTCATCTCCCGTCATTAACCGAATCATTGTACATATACATATCGGATATGAATCGCCACATTCAAACATTACGTTACCTCATCAACGCAAGTAGCACATACTATGTGCCAGGCAGGTTTTAACACTTTTGGTGGTCACGCACATAAACCCTCCAAAAAATCCCTGCAATAATTCTCGTCGCAGGCAACCCAACATAACAAGAGCACGTTCGGATGCGGTAGTTAACCATGCAATCACACAGACATCCTGGAGCTGTCGATCCATTAGCTTTAAATGAGTTTACACCATAAGTATCATGGCGTATGATCCATACGTTACAGGGAGTTGATCGGCAAGGTTGGGTCAGGTTGGTAGTAAGTTTTAAATGCACCTTGAACATGCATGAATACATTTACCAATGGTGATGAAATGAAAAGGCAGCAGACAACAAACAAACCCCGACCAATGGGAGTCCGGGGCGCGCTGGATAGGGGCGGTAACGGGCTTAACTCACATATTGCACCGCATTATGGTGATGTGCTGGCGGTTGCGACTGAGGACGTTGTGACGGTTCCACCGACCACAACGATCATGACAACGGTCAGAACAATGCTTGAACATGGATTCCGAAGAATTCCTATAGCGGACGCTGGCACACAACGGTTAAAGGGCATCATCGTATGCAAGGACATCGTTGATTTTCTGTGCGGCGGACCAAGACACTTGCTTGTCACCAATCGGTTTGACGGCAATCTTCTTGCCGCGGTCAACGAGGAGATTCGTGCGATCATGACAACCGAGGTTCCATATCTGGATATGAATGCCTCAATCAGCGATGCGCTGAAGCTGATGAATAAGGAGTCGGTCGGGTGTCTGCCGATCATTGGTGAGGCTAAACACGTATCTGCGATCGTGACCGAACAGGATTTCATGCGCCTGATCGCAAACGTCAAGGTTGGTGTCGCTATAAAGGAGTACATGTCCACAAATGTGACAACCGTCGAACCGGACGTTGAAATAGGGGCTGCGGGCAAACTGATGGTTGATAACAAGTTCAGACGGCTTCCCATTGTCAAAAATGGGATATTGCTCGGGATTGCCACCGCTTTTGATATGTTGCGTTTTCTTGGCAGCGGCGAAGCACTTAAAAAGGGTGCAAACGGCATAGAAGATACGCTGGCGACACCTGTTAAATCGTTAATCACGCGGGATGTTATATGGACAACATCGGATTGCGATCTTGGCGAGGTTGCCGGTATGATGGACGCAAATAATGTGGGTTCAATCCCGATCATTGATCAAGGGGTTCTCACAGGAATAGTAACTGAAAGAGACATTGTCCGGGCATTAGCTACACTGAAGCAATAGACAATGAAATGACGTACTAACAACATGACAGAGATGAGGGTTAGGGACATAATGAGCACTCAGGTGTACGCGGTTACACCGGGGGAGCCACTTTCGCGGGCACGTAACCTGATGCTTCGCCACAAGATCAGCAGGTTGCTGGTGCTGATGCATGATGAGCCTGTCGGCATGCTCACCAAAGCCGATATTACGTGCAGGCTTAATCAGGCAGAGCCACAGTGGCGTAGGCGCCCGATCGACCAGATTCCGGTCCAGTTGGTCATGACAAAGTCGTTGATCGGCATATATCCTGATGCTACACTGTCACAAGCATGTGAACTGCTGCTTGAGAACGACATCGGTGGGCTTGTTGTTCGCGATGAAGATCTGCAGGGAATCATCACCAAGTGGGACATGATCATGCACATATCAAAACATCCAGCAGATATACGTGCGTGTGACGTTATGTCGGATTTTATTGCGGTCGTGCACCAACAGCATTCGGTTGGGCACGTCATACACACGATGGATACCGAGGATGTGGACCGGGTCGTCGTTATTGAATACGGTGGAAAGCCAATCGGCATGATCACAAATTCTAATCTGGCATTTGGGTGTGCGTCGGACCCCCGTGGCAGGGACAAGAAGTTTCTTGAAGTTCCGGTCGTTGCAGAGGACATTATGTCCACGCCACTGATAACGATCCCGGAGGATGGTTTTGTAACCGATGCGGCGCGGACAATGGTCGATGAACTTATTAACAGCATCATTGTCATTGATGCTGAATCGGATGTTATTGGGATCCTGGATCAGGAGAGTATACTCCGAGGGATCATTATGCTTGGAGAATAATTATGAATGTATCTGAAATCATGGTAAAACCGGTGCGCATAGAGAAGTCAGAGAACCTATCTCATGCAATGGACCTTATGAGCAAGCACGAGACCAGACGGTTACTGGTCACAAAAAAGGGCAAACTCATGGGGGTGTTAACAATGCGAAACATTGCACGCGCACTTGGCACCAGCAGAAAACCGGGGATGCCCGCATCAGCACTACACGTCGCAACAGCGGTCAGCGATGCATATTCCACAGTTTCGCCTGAGATGGATGTGAACGATGCCATAGTGACTTTACAGCAACAACGAGGCATACTTTCTGTGATGGATGGTGAGAAGATCCTTGGCTGGGTCACGCCAAAAGAGATCCTGAAAACCTGCAGTGTGGACGGGTTTGCCGCTGAATTCATGAACACACCAATCACTGCCGCCCCTGGCGATCGTGTTGTTCATGTGCGAAGAATAATGATGGACCGAGATATCGGGCGACTTCCAGTGGTTGATGAGTATCAGGTGGCAGGGATCATTACCGAGAAAGACATAGCAAAGGCAATGCGGGCAATCCGCGACATGGTTACTGCAAACCAGCAGGATAGCCGGGTCAAAAACATGCTGACAGCTGATGTTATGAGTCACGGCGTCAAAACCGTGTACACAAACTCCCCCGCATCAGAGGTTGTGGATATCGCGCTTAAGTTTGGATACGGCGGAGTCCCTGTGCTCAATCTCGAAGAGGAACTGGTCGGATTCATCACTCGCAGAGATCTTATTGCAAAGATGTGAGCCCGACTTTCAGGGTTTTCCGGTCCGCGACATGAGAATTAGTGTGAAAGACATTTGTGTGTCGTTAAAACCGGAAAACCCCCGACTTACAACTACAGTGGTTTTTAGGCGTACTATCGCACCAGTATGTCACCATTGCCGGTTATCGCGATCTCAAAATCAACCACCACCACCCGATGCCGTATCCGGCGTCCGGTGAGTTCCCGGATTCGTGATGCAAGCGCGATGCCATCATAACGCACATGCACATCCGCATCCGACGCATCAGCTTTTGAATAGACCATTCCAACCAGGTCATCAAGACCGGTGCCCACCACAACTTTGAACCAGACCGGTGCGCCAAGCATCTTGACAAATTCCAGGGTGTTTTCAGCCTGCTCAATATTCTTACGTGCCGTTTTTTCAATGGCAGAGATATTCTGTTTCGTCGTGCCCAGTTTGGCAGCAATCCTCTCCTGAGAGCAGCCATCGTTCCGCAGTCTCAGCACCTGCATCTGCCGCTCTGTGAGTGTTGTGTTAATTGCTGCCATTAACTGTCTCTGCATGCACATGGCATATCAAAGTATGCATGCACATGGTCGGACAAAACATCAATGGGAGGCAGGGTAGTTTCCACAATTAGGCGATCTGTGATTGCAGTTACGTCAGAAATCAATCCACATCATCAGGAAAAATAAAAAGTCTATCAATCCGGGATCAATTCAGACATATCATCATAGAAATTGAGCACCAGCTCAGTTACTGGATTTTCACCATTCAACGTAAACGTGCGGATCTGTTTTCCAACCTTCTTTTCATCGATGATCCCGATTTTAAGCAGCGGTTCAATGACCCTTGAAACACTTGAATGTGAGAGTCCGGTCTCCTCCGCTATTCCCGAGAGATACGTAAATGTGCCCCGGTTTTTCATCAGATTCTCAAGAACGATCATCTGCGCCGTTCTTCCAAACGTTTTTTCGAGCGCGCTCATGTGTGTATCTGTGCACCCATTATTTATAAGAGTACCCGTTTTTAAATTTGATGGGGCGGTGGTATGCCGGATTTTTTGATCAATCGGCAGATAAGGTGCCGCGGTCAGATAACAATAAACGGAGATAGGGTGGACGGGTGGACGTGCAGGTGTGCAGAAGGACAGGTTAATAAGCACTGTTGCACTCATAAATTAGCATAGATGGCACGAAAGAACCGGAAGAAACTGATCAGAGATATTGCGCAGCAGCAGATACAACGTCTGTTTGAGCTTGCGGATGTGATATCAAAAACACGTCCTGAACTAAGCGACCGTTACATACACATGGCAAAACAGATTGGGATGCGGCACCGGGTGAGGATCCCCTCACAACTGAAGCGCAGGATGTGTAAGCACTGTGGCAAATATCTTGTTCCAGGCAGAACATGCCGGGTACGGCTTAATTATGCCCGTGTTATAATCACGTGTTATGCATGTGGCAAACAGATTAGATATCCTTACAAAACACAGGGAAACTAGTGATTATGGCGAAAAACATCATCCCGCTATCAACGGTTGACTGGTATGGGCGAGCCGTGAGCGTGGTTTTTCTGATGGGCTGTCCGTTCCGCTGCCCGTACTGCCAGAACCACGCGCTCCTTGAGATGGGGCAGCTGACTGCGGAGCCTGCTGATCTTGGAGAGATCGAATCAGAGATCAAAAAGAACTCCCTCCTTATAAGCGGCGTTGTTTTCACTGGAGGAGAGGCGTTTCATCAACTTGATGCGCTCCAGCATCTCGCGGAGTTCACTCATAAGCAGGGGCTACTGGTGGGTGTTGAAACGAATGGGTACTATACCAAGCGGATCAGGCAGATGATCGATGCGCACCTTGTTGACATGATATGCATGGACGTGAAGGCACCGCTGAACCGGGATGAATACCTGCACATCTGCGGCATCGATGCGGCAGCCCATGTTAAGGACTCATTGAAACTCTGCAACCTGTGCAAGGAAAACAAAATTGATTTTGAGGTGCGAACAACGGTATTTCCCGATCTCATCGGGTCACCCCAGGAGATTCAATCGATCGCCACAGAGGTCAGGGAGCTTGCAGGGGATGTACGATACATCATTCAGCAAGGCATACCGGAGCATGCATGGAAGAAACTATCTCCGCGGTTATTTACGCGGGACGAGTTAATGGCGCTTGCAAGAAACGCGAAGCCAGCTATATCGGATGTCCGAATCCGGACAAAAGAATTCGGTGAGGAGCGCGTAAAATAGGGGTTAACCGCATGGTACGTGTTTAGCTAACTGGAATCAATGG
>RXIK01000133.1 GCA_004211975.1 Methanosarcinales archaeon
ATCGATGCCGTCGGTGCTTTCGCCGCTGTTGTGTAGTGCTCTGCCTTCTGCGTTCACGATGGTTCCTGCCTTTTTGTAGAGTGGTTCGGTTGCAATAACGATGTTTGCAACGTTGGTGATTGCACTTGCTCGTGATGTGATCACGATCAGGTTGTCCAGTTTCCCGAGTGCCTCTCGCACTGTGGTTTCGTCTGGCATGATCTCGATCAGGTCAGAGTCCAGGCAGACAAGTGTCTTGATGCTACCATCGTTAATTTCCGAGATGATCTGGTCAAGGCTCTTCTGCTCGGTTTTCTTGCTTGCAAGGTCGCATCCGACTGCGTTCACAAATGGTTTCATGAACATGATCGCTGCTCCGGATGCTTTTGCAAGGTTGAGGAGTACCATCACACGTTCTGGGTCGGTGCTTGGGTTTAGTTCTGCGATGATCACTGAGTTGCTGTCAAGTGCAAGCTCGGACTCGTAGTTGGCAGGGTCGATTGTCTTGTTGTCGTCTGCAAGACTTACTGTTTTCCAGCCGACCGCGGTTACTGTTGCTCCGTTTTTCTTTGCTGCAAGAATTCTTCTTACGAGCAGTGGGTATTGTTCGTATGGGTCGATGAAGAGCACGATCTTCTTTGCGCTTTCGATTGCGTCGAGCGGGATGCCTACGCCCATTGTTGGGTGGCATTCTTCCGGGATGGCTGTGAACGCGCCCATTCCGGTGTTTACAACTGCGCCTTTGCTTTCTGCGAGTTTCATGAGTGCAACGTGTTCTGCGCATGTTGTGTTTCCAACCGATATGAAGGTGGCTCCATCAGTGATTGCTTTTCCTGCTGTTGTTACCGCGTCTGAGAACTCGACCTCGTTTCCATCGACTTTGGAGGTTGCATTCTTGAGGTTTTCTGATAGTCTTACTCCGAATCTGCAGAGTTTGCCTGCGTTAACAATTGCGTCTTTGCGCCAGTCGATGTTGATTGTGCCGTCGTCCTTTTCACGAACGTACATGCCGCATGCAATTGAGCAGCCTGGACATACCGTGGTAAATATATTCTCGTTCATTTAGTGTCCCTCCTCTATAAGGTCAACTCCGAAGAACGGCGGTGTTGTCATGTCCATACCTGGTTTGTACTCGAATTCCTCTTGCATTGGTTCGGCAAACCGCCTGTAGATGTGTGTCAGTGGGATGTCCACGGGACAGACGTCGGTGCATTGTCCGCATCCGATGCATGAGTCCATCAGGTGCACGAATCGCACAAGGTGGAATAGTGACATCTTGTAGGTGTCTGATGCCGAGCTGAACTCGGTGCATTTTGCGGTCTCGCCACATGCGCATACCGGGCAGACCGTCTTGCATGCGCCGCAGTTGATGCAGTTTGCAAGGGCATTCATGTAGTAGTCAAGATGGCTTCCCTCGATTGGTGAAAGATACTTCTCGTTTGCAGCGGCTGCAACCTTCATCATTGCGCCGTCTACTTTTGCCCTGATCGCTTTGCCCTTGTCGTCTGCTGGTGTGATCTCAACAGCTCCGGCGTTGATTGCGTTCTCTAAGATCGCGATTCCCTTCGTGGTGTTGATCTCAACAAACGTTCCTTTTCCTGCGAGGTCGCCGATCACGCCCCAGTTTCCGCAGGCGATGTCTGCCATTGTCGGGATGTTTACTGCGCAGTACTGGCAGGACTCGCGTCGTCCGTAGCCTTCTTCTTCGAGCTCGTCGATCTTGATTGCGTGTTCTTTGCCGTCTTTTGTCTCGAAGATCAGTTTTCCTTTGTCGATCTCTTCGCCCTCGATATCATTCGGGTCGAGCTTGTACATCACATCAAGCATGTCACGGGTTCCTGCCGGGTGCATTGTGCCGCCGCAGTTTAGCCCCACGATGTATGTTGTGTCGATGTCCACCTGTCCTCTTTTTGCCTGCTCGATCGTGCTTCTTGCGTCGCATGGCTTTGCAGGAAGAGCTACTTTTGTTCCGTATTCGAGGTAGCGTGATAATACGATTGGTACTGAGTGCATCGATCCGGCTGCTGCTTTGACCTCTTCAGGGTCTGATGTAACGACCGGAACCGCCTCGAACTCTCCGAGTTTCTTTAGCACAACCACTGCCTCAACAAGCCCCTTTTCGAGTGCTGCTGCAAGCATGGCTGTTACAAGACCTCCTGATGCGCCGCGGGTTCTGATATCCTCGTCTGTCGCCCATCCGACGTAACAGTCTCCTATATCCATTTATACCACCCCCTCAACCCTTTCACAAAGGGTTGATCGAAAACTGCCCTCCGGGTGGGATGTTTGTTTTGTTGTCATTTATACCACCCCTTCCGGTTTGAGTGGACTTGGTCCTGCCTTCTTGATCTGCTCTGTGAACTCGGTCACGACCTGTGCATATCGCTCGCCCTCTGATGCTGAGATCCAGTCGAGTTTGAGCCGCTCATCCTCTATTCCGAGCTCGTTCACCATTGCTTTTAAGAATTTGTACTTGATTGTTGCCTTGTAGTTGCCGTTTACGTAGTGACAGTCTCCGATGTGGCATCCTGAGAATAATACGCCGTCTGCACCCTCAAGGAATGCGTTTAGGATGAATACTGGGTCCATTCTGCCCGAGCACATTACTCGTATCACACGTACTGTTGGCGGCTGCTGGAATCTGCCCATTCCTGCGGAGTCGGCTCCTCCATAAGAACACCAGTTGCAGCAGAACATCACGATTTTTGGCTGCCATTCCTCGCTGGTTGTTCCTGTCGCTGTTGTTTCTGCCATTTTCACTCACCTCCGTACAGGAAGACGTTTTTGACTTGTGCAAGCACCTGATCGCTCTTGAAGTGGCTTTGTTCGAGCGCTCCTGTTGGGCACGCGGTAACACAGGTGCCACATCCCTTGCAGAGCGCCTCGACAACGTTGACGTGTCGGTCGCCGTTTGTCCCGATGATCTCAAAGACTCCGTATGGGCACTTGTCTACGCAGATGCCGCAGACCACGCACGCATCTTCGTTGATTCGTGCGGTGATTCCCATGATCGGCGCTGATCCCACTGAAAGAAGTCTTGTTGCGCGTCCGGCTGCTGCGCTGCCGTGGGCGGTTGAGTATGCAACATCCCTTGGACCTGCCGCACATCCTGCCACAAATACGCCGTCTGTTGTTGTGTCAACTGGTGCAAGCTTCGGATGTAGTTCTGTTAAGAAATTATCGGTTGATCTTGGTAGTTTGAGGATGCTTCCCATGTCACGGACGCCCTGGTTCGGAACAAGTCCGGTTCCAAGCACTAACAGATCGACCTCCACATTCACGATCTCGCCTTTCAGGGTGTCCTCGGTTCTCACGATTAGGTTTCCGTTCTCTTTCTCTGTGATCTCGACAGGCTTGCCCCTGATGAACTTGACGCCAAGGTCGCGTGCACGGTTGTATGCTTCCTCAAAGCCCCTCATGGTAGCGCGTATGTCCATGTAGAAGACGAAATGGTTTGTTTCAGGTCGCTTCTCCTTTAGGAGCTGTGCGTTCTTGATTGAGAACATGCAGCAGACTCCTCCGGAGCAGTAGATGTTCTCGTTGACATCCCTTGACCCGACACAGTTGATGAATCCAACCGTTATCGGCTCAACAGCGTCAGATGGTCGCACTACGTGTCCGCCTGTTGGTCCTGCGGCATTGAGCAAGCGTTCAAACTCCATCGTGGTTATCACGTTGTCATAAATCCCGTAGCCATAGTTGTTGTGTGGCAGCGGGTCAAACGCATCCATTCCGACGGCGACTGTGATCACGCCGACCTTGAGCTTCTCGTAGATTGGTTCTTGATCATATCTGATCGCTCCAGCCTCGCAGGCTTTCTCGCACGCCTTGCAGCTGATGCAGTTCTCCATGTCAAGCACTGCTCGTAGCGGAACCGCCTGCGGGAACGGGATGTAGATCGCCTTTCTGGTCCCGAAGTTCTCGTTAAACTCGCTCGGAACCTCTACAGGGCAGACCTCTTGACATGCTGCACAGCCCGTGCAGATATCAGTGTCAAGATAACGCGGCTTGTGCAGCACAGTCACCTCAAAGTTGCCGACGAAACCTTCCACATCGGTAACCTCCGAGTACGCCATAATGTTGATGTTCTTGTTCCGTCCCACCTCGACCATCTTTGGTCCAAGGATGCAGATTGAGCAGTCGTTTGTGGGGAATACCTTGTCAAACCGCGCCATTCTGCCGCCGATTGACGGCTCCTTCTCAACAAGGTATACGTTGTAGCCCATGTCGCCAAAGTCGATTGCTGCCTGCATTCCTGCGACACCTGCACCTATCACCATCACGTTCTGGTCAACCGGAACAGATGACTCCTCAAGTGGTTCAAGCAACATGGAACGGGCGATGCCCATCCTGACCAGGTCTTTTGCCTTGGCTGTTGCGCCTTCCCGGTCCCACATGTGAATCCATGAGCACTGGTCACGGATGTTCACGAACTCGAACTGGTACGGGTTCACGCCAGCCTCTTTACAGCACGCCCTGAATGTGGGCTCGTGTGTCCGCGGTGTACACGCGGCAACGATCACCCGGTTCAGGTTGTGCTCTTTAATACCGATCTGTATCTCTGCCTGCCCCGAATCTGCGCATGTGAACTTGTTGACCTTCGTATACACAACATTCGGAAGGGTCAGCGCATAATCCGCAACCGCCTGGGTATCGACATATCCGCCGATGTTGACGCCGCATTCGCAGACAAAGACACCGATACGTGGTTCTTCGTTTTCCATTGTGTTTCTCCTCTCGTTAACTATTGTTCTATGTTATAATTCTCAAGTAGTAGTCGTCGGCAAGTTTCTCGGGCGATAAAAGGGCGTTCTGCCAAAAAGTCACTCTTCATCTCTTTTATCACATCCTGTGGAAACACCTTTGATTATGCCTCATGTATGCAACATGGCAAGCACGAAAAATCATCAGTAGCATTGTACTTAAGGGTAACGTCAGCACACGGATCGAAAGGATTATGTGCAGAAAACATCAACACAACAGAAACGGAAAGTGCATACAATGAAAAAATGGCAGCGTGATCGCGGACTTGCGGCAAGGATGTTTCTGACCATGTTTCTGCTTGGTGCAGTTTACATCACATTCATAGCGGTATTAGCGTACCTGGGACTTCCCACGGGCACAATTATGATTGTTGCAGGGATTATGCTCTTTGCGCAGTACTATTTCTCGGACAAAATGGTTCTAATGAGCACTGGTGCTCATGTTGTGAGTGAAAGCGAAGAGCCGATGTTGCACGGCATCGTATCAAGACTATGCATAGAAGCGGACCTGCCAAAGCCAAGGGTGGCGATCGTTAAAAGCAGCGTTCCAAACGCGTTTGCAACAGGACGCAGCCCCAAGAAAGCGGTGGTGGCGGTTACAACCTCGCTTATGCAGAGACTCAACCAGAATGAGCTGACCGCAGTGCTTGCACATGAACTGACGCACGTAAAGAACCGGGATGTGATGGTGCTCACCATTGCAAGCTTTTTCTCGACGATAGCGTTCTTTCTGGTCAGATACCTGATATTCTTCGGCGGTGGGAACCGGCGCGGGGGCGTGCAGATCATGATTGCGTGGGTCGCATCGATCGCGGTGTGGATTGTTAGTTCCCTCCTGATACGGGCGCTCTCACGGTACCGGGAGTTTGCTGCTGATCGCGGGGCAGCCGTGATCACAGGTCATCCATCCCATCTTGTCAGCGCGCTGCAGAAGATCAGCGGTGCGATGGGCAGAATACCGACCGACGACCTGCGGAAAGCCGAGGGAATGAACGCGTTCTACATCATACCCGCAATATCCGGAAAATCTGTCATGGCATTATTCTCCACACACCCGTCGCTTGAAAAGAGGGTTGCAGCGCTCGAAAAGATCTCAAGACAGATGGAAACTGCATGAAATTTCTGGACTCGCTCTTCGGAAGGACAAAACTCAGGAAACCAAAGGTAGACGCACTATTCTCTCTTTCAACCGCATATCTGGCGATGGAAGTGATGGGCTTTGCGCCAACTGGCAAATCCGGCATCTGTTTCAAGCCGGTTGAATCATCACGGTTCTCTGAACTGGAGAACGATCTTAAGGAGCTGCTCCGGCTCAGCGCATCAGAATCCGGGACTTCCTGCCAGTTCCAGACAGACAAGTACAATTATGCGTGGATTATCCTGAGCGATGATGATTTTGAGGATCTCATCACCACCACCCACCTGATAAGCGAGACCGTTATCGAACACAACTTTGAAGAGCGGCTTCTCTGCTCGATTTTTGCGTTCAAAGGTGTGTATTTGATATACAGTTACAAGGAAGGCACTTTCTACCCATTTGCCCCGTTACATGGGAAGACAATGGAAAGAGACAACAACCTCGAATTTAGAGTACGATCAACGATGGAAGAGGAGCTTCCCATCGAGAAAGAGCTGGAAAAATGGCATCCGCTCTGGGGAATTCCGTTTTAGGTGTGTGTTTAGCTAACCGCGTATTGTTACGCATGAAAATTCAAGATGGTTGCAGTCAATAGGGGATAGATACAATAACTTGCCCTCACCCATGGAAAAACAGAAAAGCGGTCTCACAATGAAACGAACACTACAGATACTACACCCCCTGCACATCGCCACGCCCTCTCTGCGAGCTTTGCTAACAGCGCTTGTTCTGCTTGTTCTGCTCATGTCACTGCCAGGATGCAGTGCGTCTGTCGTTTATGTGATTGAGGTGGATGACATGATCACCGCGGGAACCGATATGCAGATTAGCCGTGGCATTGATCATGCAGCCAGTATCGGTGCTGAGGCTGTGTTGATCGAGCTTGACACGCCGGGAGGGCTTGTTACGTCGATGGATGGTATTGTGTCGAGTATAGAGAACTCACCGGTGCCGGTGGTGGTGTTTGTGCCGCAGGGTAATCGTGCATTTTCTGCCGGGGCGTTCATCCTGCTTTCAGGGCATATCGCAGCAATGGCGGAAGGCACAGCCACCGGAGCGGCAACGCCAATTGAGATAACGGCGACCGGCACAACAGCGGCAGAGAACAAGACGATCAACGCATATGCTGCACGGATACGCGGAATTACTGAAAAGAGGGATCGATCCGTGGAGACGGCTGAGAAATTTGTCACAGAGGGGCTTTCCCTGACTGCGGATGAAGCGCTGGACCATGGTGTGATCGATCTGATCGCCACAGACCGACGCGACCTTCTTAATCAAATTGATGGCAGAACCGTGAACGTGTCAGGCAGTTCGATAACTCTGCACACAAAAGAAGCGGTCTTTGTCGAGGACAAGCCGTCGTTGGTGGTTTTAATTGTTGATATTATCAGTAACCCGCAGATAGCTTTTGTGTTGTTTCTGATCGGGATGTATGGGATAATCTACGGGCTTGCGTCACCTGGCACGTATGTTCCTGAGATGGTTGGGGCGATATCGATGATACTTGCGCTGTACGGGATGGGGATGTTCTCGGTCAGCACATTTGGCTCGATACTGATTGTTGCAGCCATGGTACTCTTTATAGCGGAGGCTCTCACACCGACATTCGGAATATTAACGCTTGGCGGCGTTGTCTGCCTGATCATAGGTGCGCTTATGTTCCCGCAGGAGCCGCTGCTGCCGGAAGACTGGGTCACGGGCTTCAGGCGCACGGTTTTTGTGGTGGCGATCCTTTCAGCGGGAATTGTTGTGCTTGGTCTCGGGCTTGTCCTGAAGGCGAGGGTGCGGAAGCCAACGACCGGGCAGGAAGAACTGATCGGCATGATAGTCCGGGCGGAGACCGATATTGGTCCTGATAATGCGGGCGCTGTGAAGGTTCACGGCGAGACATGGCGGGCGACCGCAGAGGAACCTGTGCTAAGTGGGGAGACTGCGGTGATCACGGATGTGAACGGGCTTACGTTGATTCTTGAGAAGACATGAAGGTCGACATTGCCACGTACCGGTTTTAGAGACTTTTTATTATTTTCTGGTTACCCGGGGGTGTCTTATGTAAGCACAACTGATAGAATTGAGCACTATCGATCTGAAAAGTCATTTACATCGTTAATCTGTGAAATCAGTGTTAATCTGTGGCTAAAAGTTTTATTTGCCACAGATTAACACCGATTCCACTGATTTCGGAAGTCATATCGTACCACTGTTTGCAGGATTGGCATCATGTTGTTCAACCGACCAGAACAAATTAAAAAGTCTCCGGTTTTAGTACTGCCGTTATGCAGTTGGTGGACGCGCCCTTAACCTCAACAATTCAGTTCACGCTGGGATATGATATGTCATACCAGCAGCCATGCAGTGCCCTCAAAACCCAGAAACCAGCCATTACAACCCCCCGTGGCAACGCGGCAGTTACGACAGTAGAACCACGTCGCCAAACTCTTCTTCTCGTGAGTCAGCGGCAAACGCCATGAACGCGAACACGCACCAGATCACTGCCCCCACAAATAGAAGGATGTATCCGATCATCAACATGCAGAATTGACCCAGCAGGAATAACCAGTGGTTGTTGAGCTGGTCCGCACGGGAGATGCTCACATCATACAACTCCTGCTCGCCTGCTGCCTGGTATTCGTTTGCGGCAGTTTCTGTCAGGTTTACTGCAAACCTGTATCTGTCCGAGGTTCCATCGTAGGCAAATGGGTTGACCAGTAGTTTTGTGTCGCCCCACTGGTACAGGTCTTCGGACGCACGCCTGACCGCATCCTCTGCATCCACGCGGTTGTTGTTTGCGCTCTCGATCTTCGTATTGTAGGATGAAACCGATTCTGCCGCCAGCGCATGTGCAGCGCTGCACTGGTCAGGCGAGTTTAAAAGCTCGTACGTTATAGCCGCATGTCGATATGCAACGATCTTTGTGCGGTCGTCCTCAGCGTCTGCCGCCATATTCTCAAAATATGCGGACTCCTTCTGCAGTATGCCGGTTATATAATCATTGGACATTTTATGGATGGTGGTCTGCGCCTGTGTCTTCGCGCTCTTCTGCATGGTGTCCACAGCAATTCCTGCGACCAGAAGATCGTTTGTCGCAGCCCCGTGATCGCCCTCGCCAGTCTTCAGGACCGCCTGCTCCATCGCATCAAGAAACGTGACAGACGCCTGTGATATGCTTGCAACCGACGCCCATTGCTCAGCGCTATCAGCACTTGCGGACAGCATCTTAAGAGATTTACCTGCGATATTTGATGCATCAGGGCTTCCTGATCCCTGAATAGCCTGTAATGCGTCCTTCGTCGCCGCAATATCGATCGGTGTTGCGGTCGCCTTCAGAGCGATGGTTTCGTTCCCTGCACTGTGTGTGAGGAGATGGCGCCAGGAGTAGGTCCTGCCAACCATGGTTTCTCCACGGAACCGGAGCGTGAACGTAAGCGCCACAGAACTTCCCTTCGGTATCGTGGAAGCCGGCAGGTTAACAGACATCCAGTCATCTTTCCCGTCTCCCGGTTGGCTTGCATCACGAACGATCTTGACCGAGGTGATGTCCTTGTATCCAAGCACTTCACTCAGTGTTATCTCCAGCGGAACTGATTTTAACACGTCAACCCTCCCGAAGTCCGGGCTGTATGATGACATCTCAAACTTAACCTCGTGTTTAACAGTAACGGTTACCGTAAGGGTTTGCGACCCGGCTTTTCCCGCATCAACTCGCAGTTTACCCTGATGCTCACCCTCCGGGGCTGACGCAGGTATGATGATCGTCAGCGTGGCGGTGCCTGCACTCTGTTTTAAAATTGTTGATGGGTTGTTCACGCTAAATGTCATTCCGGCATCAGGATTACCATAAGCAGCCACACTGCCCAGGGTCATCTTAGTATCGCCATCATTCACGATCTGAAACGTTTTTTCGACCTTAAATCCGGTCTTCTCCATCTCCTTTCTTGGCTTGTTGAATACCACGGGATCATCTATGTTGATGTTCTGGAGCGAGGCAAGGTGCGCCGGAATCCAGCGATCAACGTTAATGGTGATGGTGCCGCTACTATGTGAGAAATCGGCGGTTGCCGGGTATGTTCCTTCACTAACCGTCCCTGCAACACGCACCTTGATCTGCACACTCTTCGTGGCTCCAGAACCGATTGTTATAGGAAAAGAGGTCACCTTTGTCAGGTTGATGCCGCTTTCCGACACCCGGAGTGAGGGTTCATGTATGGTCCTGCTCGTGTTCCCGGTGTTTTTCAGCGTGATTGTTACGGTCTCCTCCTTTGCTTTCGCATCCCCATACCGTGCATCTAATCTGATATCACATGTCACACCGGTAACTGTGAGGTCATCTGCCTGCACAGTCTGCACAAGCACGACAAACAGCAGAAACAGCAGCGCAGCCTTCTTTATCATCGCCATCATCACCCGATCACCTCGTTTCCAAGCAGCGTATCCTCAACAGCGTGTGTCCACCTGAAGATGCGGTCGAGTGCGATGATCAGGATCGCGAGGAAAAGTGCGCCGATCACCGCTGCATATCGTAGAAAGACGGCGACAAGTTCGGTGTGCGCGTTATCGACCGTAACAAGCATCTCATCGATCTGCGATGCCTGCTTGTCGCCGTGTTTTGTGTATAATTCGTAAGCAGTGGTAAGTTCTCTTTCGGAAGTTCTTGCAGAGAGAATTCCCGTTACAATGGTTATCAGGTTGGTGGAATTGTTAAGTCCACTAATAGCCTGATCAAAGTTTGTTTCTCCGACACAGAATGACTCGTTTGCAACCTCCATGTCGAACCGGTACTCGGACATGAGTTCTTTCACCTTAAGATCCACGTATGTTGTTTTTGTGAGATCTTCTGCCTCCCTGTATGCGACCAGAGCTTGCTCGTAGTAATTGATCGAGAGGCGTGTGTCATTCTCGTTCTCGGCAAGCTCCTCAAAATAAACACCCTGGTCTGTGAAAAAATGTGTTAGCGCCATTCTCGGGTAAATCGTGATAAAATTATCTTTTGCCTGATTGTATCCTTCGAGCGTGCCTATATCACCCTTTAGCTGGGTAGCCTGTGTTAGCGCGGTTTCATGCGACTGTGGATCGCCTTTTGATGCGAGATCGTTGATCTCATCGAATTTCAGGAGAATGCCGCCCTGTCCTGACGCAAGGTTCACCCACTTCCTTGTTGTGGTGGTGATCTGGTTTTCCGGGAGGGTTTGCAGTGTGATCAGGATCTGTTTGTGCATAAGGTCCAGTTCCTGATACCTTGCAAGCACAGGCGGTTTCACCTCGCTTGCCTGCTCGACCAGTTCTCGTTTCAGCGCATCGTCCCCGAGAGCGGGTGCTACGAGCAGGGATATCACTGCAACGGCAGCCAACAGGTTAATCACCAGATCAATCGCACGAACCATAATATAACCACCACGAAAAACCATATATGCGTTGCGGTTAATCCGGGAATATGGTAGGTTTTCTGATCGGTGCCGGACATGCAGGGAGCGCGCTTCTGGATGCCGTCTGCGAGCGTGGTGCAGGGAAGAACCCGAGAATCGCAATTAACCCGAGGGTTGCGCTTGAACATGTCAAGAAGAAGGAGCAGTACCTGCTGACCGATAAAGGATTCTTCGGATCAGGTGACGATGAGGTTGGGCGGCGGGATTTTACCGATACCGCGGCATCTGCGTCTGCAATGGACTCGTGTGACGCCACGCTGCTTGGATTGCTGAACGATAACATCCAGGACGCCGGCTTCGCAATTATTTTCCTGGGTCTTGGCGGAGTCACCGGAACCGGGATATCACCAATCATAGCACGCATGCTAAGTGATCTTAACATACCAATCATGGTTTTTGGCGTGCTGCCCGCCCGAACCGGAACCGGCGCAGATGCGCATGCACAGTACCGGAACGTGAGCTATGCGATCAAGCATCTCCGGAGATATACTGACGCGTTCATCCTGATGGATAACCAGCGCATCGCCTACACAAGCAACATTGAGAGCGCATACCCGCAGTTCAACCAGTATGCTGCTGCGGTCATCTCTGACCTCCTGTCCGGATCCGATCCTAAGGTGAGCACCGCATCAAGCCTTGGTGTCAGGGACCTTATGTCATGCATATCAATTTCCGAAGGTGGTTTTTCCGTGTTTGGACGTGCAAGCGTACTGTCAAAAGACCTGCCCGGATATTTCATCCCTGTAGGCGGGCACAAACAGATCGACGTGCCAACACTGATCGGTGTCGCTATCGAGAAGCAGTCGATGGATGCGGATACAAAGGCTGCTCGAAAGAGCACTGCGCTCCTCAGGGTGCCATCATGGTACATGAAAAAGGAAAACGCGATTGATACAGAGTCCATAGAGCGGTTTTTGTATGAAAACTCACCGGATGACCATAATCTTGGGATTTCACTCACAAAAAGACGGCTTGTTACGCTGACGATGCTGTTCACATACCAGTATGACGATCTATCCAAATTCCTGACTATGAGTCCGTAATATCAGTGATCCAGCGGATATCGTGGCAGGATACCTTCTGTAGCGCAATCAAAACGTCGACTGATCATATGAAAGTATAAGAGGATAATATTCCAACAATATTTACGATCCGCAAACAGCATGGTTCGACCGCCGCCCACTACGATCTACCTGCGGCGGATGCACGATTGTGGACTTGTGCCGGATGCTTTCAACGATTACAATCAGAGGAATGCTTAATATAAAACATAAACAGAGAATAGATACTATGATGGAAGTAACCTTTCACAACAGGGAGCCGGAAATAAAAGAGGTAATGAATATACTGCGCATGAAACCGAGACTTATCACATTCATGTATGGACCGATAAACTCAGGGAAGACCGAACTAATCAGCCATCTGACCGGCGAACTGCCAGATGAGTATCTCCCATTCTACGTTAACCTGCGTGGGCGGTTTATTACAGGTTACGAAGATTTTCTCAATGTGCTATTCGAGATTGACGAAGGGGGCGCGATCGATAACATCAGTGAGTATGCAAAATCGATACTCCAGGATTTAAAGATCGTTAGTGGAATCCCGATACCAGTGAATCTATTTGAGCAGATATTTGAGAGGAAAGATAAAAGTAAAGATGTCTTCAGGTACATCGAACGTTTCTTTACTGAGGTATCAAAGAAGCGCATCCCCGTACTTATAATCGATGAGTTGCAGGTGATAGGGGATATGAAGATCAACGGACTCTTGGTTTACAAGTTATTCAATTTCTTTGTGCGACTTACGAAAGAGTTGCATTTAGCGCATGTGCTTGTAGTAACGTCTGATTCGCTCTTCATCGAGCAAGTTTACAGCGAGGCGATGCTCTCCGGGCGATGCAGGTATCTCCTGGTGGATGACTTTGATTACAAGACAACTATGGACTTTTTAGACAAATACAACTTTAGTGATGCGGAGAAGAAAGTTGCATGGGATCACTGTGGCGGCAAGCCGATCTGTCTGGTTGAACTCGTGAACTCAGAAGACCGGAAAAAGAAAATTAACGAAATGTTTAACATGAGTTCCGGCAGGATAGAGACAGAACTCAAGGTTGTTAATGAACTTGGGGCTGAAATAACAGTGGGCAACAAAATTTGCGATGTGCACTATGAAAGTTTGATCGGCATCTTGAGAGAGTTTGTAGAGCGGGATGAGATCACTATGGGTGAGGTTGATGAGATTTCGAAGCGATATTTTGTTAAAGAGAACATTCTCTTCGTGGATCCGCTTTATAAGATTATAAAACCGCAATCACGGCTCAATCTGCTTGCGATACGGGATGTGATGGAGAATGTGTAGAGCTAGACTGACTGCGGGGGACTCTGGCTCCGACGGCAACTACTACTCCAACTACACCGGCACCGACCCACATCCGATCCCGGGTGGCGAAAGCGAAGATATATAGCCGCTCATACAACCATGGGCTGCCACCACGCCACAGAAAAGTGACCTCAACCACGATCTGGCTCCCGGTACCTTAAATAGTATCTTAAAACAGGCGAAACTCAAATGAAAGGAGACGACCAATCATGTACAGGTTTCTAATTGTCATTGAAAAGGCGAACGGGAACCACTCATCATATTCGCCAGACCTTCCCGGTTGTGTGGCAACCGGCAGCACACGCGAAGAAGTTGAGCAAAATATGTATGAAGCGATCGTAATGCATGTGGAGGGTTTGGCTGAAGATGGCGTACCAGTTCCTACGTCAGAAGCCTTTTCAGAGTACCTTGTGATCAGGGAGCCAATCACCGCCTGACCAGCATTCCGGATGTGAAACGTGCCCCGCAGAGGCGCCGGTCGCTTCCCGCTGCCTTTCCGGGTGCAAGCTTTGCGCAGCCCTGGGTCCGCCACGGAAAGGCGACCTAACCATGGCAACCACATCATATCCTGGCAGGTGCATGTAGCCACCCGTCCACCACAACCCGCTATAATTCCGATCCGATCGGTCCGATCTCCTTTAGTTCATCCACAAAATCAGAAATTATCTCTGCGAATCGCTTGCTTTCGGATGCGCTGATCCAGGCGGTCTTCAGCCTGCGTGCGTCGATCCCAACGCCTTTTAGTGCATCTGCAAGCGCATTCATTCTGTGTGTTGCATGTTCGTTTCCGTATGTGTAATGGCACTCGCCCGGGCGGCATCCGGCAACCAGCACACCGTCCGCACCCTGCCTGAGTGCTTCGAGCACGAACCCCGGGTTGACTCTGCCGGCGCACATCACGCGGATCACGCGGATGTTGGTTGGATATGAGATGCGGAGCACGCCTGTTAGGTCTGCGCACGCATAAGCGCACCAGTTACAAAGAAACGTGATGATGAGTGGACATTCGCTCTTCTCAATCGCATGGATCTGCGAGGTGATTTGGGCGTCGGTATGTGTGTATGGCTCGATTGCGCCACCTGGACATGCGGCACTGCATGATCCGCAGCCCTTGCACGCCAGTTCGTCGACCACTGCCTTGCCATGCGCCATGCTGATGCATCCGAATGAGCAAATAGACATGCATAGCCCGCATCCAATGCATTTATCCGCGTCCACATGCGCACTCATCGGGTCAATATCCAGACTGCCTCGCCTGAGCAGAATTGACGCCCGGTAAGCGGCGGCAGACGCCTGTGCAACCGAGGTCTGGATGTCTTTTGGACCTGACGCACATCCTGCGATGAAGATGCCGTCGGTCTGTGTCTCCACAGGTCGCAGTTTTGGGTGTGCAGCCTGCATGAACCCATCTGCCCTGGTGCGGACGCCAAGAACCGTGCTGACCTCGCGGTTCGCCTCAAGCCCAACTGAGAGGACGACAAGGTCGCATTCCTCCTCAATGATGCCGGAACCAACCACGCTACTGACCCCCACCCAGCCACCTGCCAGCGTGTCCTCATACCTGATAACCGGCTTTCTGCCATGTGTCAGCACCTCTGCGACCCTGCCCCGCACAAAATCAACTCCAAGTTCCTGCGTGCGACGATAATACTCTTCGTACCGATCACCACATGCTCGTATATCAATATAATGAATTGAAACATCCGTATCCGGATATGCTTCCTTGATTAAGTTCGCATTCTTGATTGCAGCCATGCAACAAACGACCGAGCAGTAGTCGTTGCCAACAGTTGAATCTCTTGATCCCACACACTGGATAAATGCGATTTTACGCGCAAGCTCTCCTGTTGATGGCTGGATCACACGCCCCGCGGTCGGTCCGCTCACATTTAACATGCGTTCGAGTTGCAGCGATGTGATCACGTCCCGGTGCCGCCCATACCCGTATTCCTCCTTGCGAGACGCGTCGAAGGGTTTCCAGCCGGTTGCAACAATGATCGCGCCCGCATCAAACAGAAACTCCTCTTCCTTCTGTGAATAATCGATAGCATCCAGAGGGCACGCCTCCTCACATAATCCACAGCCAACACAGTGATCATCGATGCACGCAATCATTGGAACAGACTGTGGCACCGGTATGTAGATCGCCTTTCTGACCCCGATACCGTAATCGAACTCGTTTGGAACAGTGATCGGGCAAATATACGCACAGTCCTCGATGCAGCCCTTGCACACATCGCTTTTAACGAACCCGGGCTTTGTTATGCACCGTACTTTGAAGTTACCGACGCTCCCACCGACCTCTGCAACCTCGGAACGTGTGTGCAGATCAATATTTGGGTGATTGAAAACATCCGTCATCTTCGGGGCAATAATGCATATCGAACAGTCATTCGTCGGGAACAGCGTCCCGTACAGAATCGCCCTTCCGCCAACAGTCGGCTCTTTTTCAATCAGATGTACGGTTGTGCCGCCGTCCGCAAGATCAAGGGCTGCCTGCAAGCCCGCAACCCCTGCGCCCACCACAAGCACGTCCCGGTTAATCGGGATCGTTCGCCTCGGAATCGCGGCAAGCTCACGAGCCTGCGCCACACCCATACGCACCAGATCAATCGCCTTTCGGGTTGCAAGCGGCGGATCATCCGCATGCACCCATGAGCACTGCTCGCGTATGTTTACCACCACAAGAAGATGTGGATCAATGCCAGTGTCCTCAAGCAGCCGCTCAAAAGTCATCTGGTGCATACGCGGCGAACATGCAGCTACAACCACACAATCAACGCCCGCCCCAATATCACTTCTGATCTGCTCCTGTCCCGCGTCAGAACACGCAAACTCGATACCTCTTGCAACACAGACATCATCAAGCTCCTGTGCGTACGCAACGATCGCATCTATATCAAGTACCCCGGCAATGTTAAGCCCGCAGTGGCATACGTACACTCCGATCTGCATACACTGGTGTTTGTTCTAGTTGTTCTTATAGGCACTATCTAAAAACCCAACCCAACTTTCAAAGACAACCAAAACTGACACACACTTCCGGACTCAAGGGGAAAATCTCTGATTCCAATGGATTCCATGGTTCTCAAAAGATACCGGGAGAAAGCAGCACCAGACGCGGTTCTAAAGATACGCACCAATAGTTACACAATTCCATGGTTTCTGCATCCGAGAAAGTTTCTTTTCAGTGACCACAGCGGAACTATGTGTGCCTGAACACGTAAAAAATGGGATCGTTAAGGTTTAAGTACCATGGCAGTTACTGACAACGTTGTATGGGGCGATATGAACCATATAATAGGTTTATGGTATCGTTGTTAACTTACCACAGTGGACCTGCCGGAGCAGACGGTAAGACAAACAGTATAAAATCGCTATGTGCAGGCTCTGGACTTAAGTACGGGGGTTGGTGACTTCGGGATGCTATCGTGGGGGTATGTGGAGGTCGGGGCGGGTCCGCGTGGTCGGAAGGGTTTTGTGGGGTGGGTTAGACATATATACCTCAAGCAAGTGATAGGGTTCAAACATAAATTTGATGATAGCTAACAATGCCATGCGGTGGACGATTATGATAGGCGAAATGGACAAACAGATTATTACCCATTGTGCGAAAAAATACAAAGTTTCTTCCATTTATCTTTTTGGGTCGTCATTGGATGAGGGTAGTGAGCCTAACGACATTGACCTGGCAGTAGAAGGAATAAGACCCAACGTCTTTTTCAAATTTTATGGTGAGTTAATGAGAAATTTATCTAAACCTGTTGACCTTGTAGACTTGTCTAGAAAATCATTATTTAATCAAATGATAGAAGAAAAAGGGGTTAAGATATATGGATGAATTGCTTTGAGAGGTTCAGGCTGAAAAAGAATATATTTTGGATAGGTTTCGAGCATTAAACGAAGCATTACAGCGGAAAGAAAAGACTGTTGTTGAGTTAGCTGCTATCTCGACATTCCTCCAAAATACGTACAATGGAATGGAGAATATACTTAAGCGAGTATTAAAATTTAAGAGAATATCCATCCCGGTATCAGCATCATGGCACAAAGATTTATTGGATTTATCAGTCAATAATCAGATAATTTCACTTGAACTTTCAAAGAAACTCGATGAATATCGTGCATTCCGACATTTCTTCATTCACGGATATGGGGTACTGTTAGACAAAGAAAGATTAATGCCGCTTGCTGATAGTTTGCCAGATTTGTGGAAAGATTTTGAGTTTGAGATAGCTACATTTATGAAATCGGTTAACAATGAACATTCTTCGAGTAAATAAATAAATTTTAACGGGATTTACCGAAAATGAGCACAAAATTAATTTACCATATCAAAGAAAGTTCAGCAGGAGGTATATCTCCCTTTGATAAAACTATAACTGAAATAGTGAAAAATAAAAATGTATGTATTGTTTGTCCTTACATTAGTGTAGGATATCTTGGTAGAATCACTCAACTGGCTAATACATGGCATCTTGTTACAGATGTCGAAGAGTGGATAATTTCTCATAATATAAAACAGAGACAAAGCACCAAAAATTTTATTTTGGACAATTTATCAGATATCCACCATTACAAAGATATCCATGCAAAGGTTATCGTAGCGGATGATAAAGCATTCATTGGTTCATCCAATCTCACAGCTAAAGGAATAAGGGAGCGAGTGGAAATGTCTGTTCTGATTGAAGAAAAAGAACAAGTATGTGAGTTGCAAAGATGGTTTAAGGATTTGTGGATCGGATCAGAATCAGTAAAAACTCAAGATTTGGAGAAATACGTATCCTCTATTGAGTCTTTGCCCTCATCAGGTATGGACAGACCTATTGCATCGCTTCCATCAAAAGCCACTTCGATTAATGCCAAATTAGTAGATGTTGAGGCTATCAACATCCAAGTTTCGGATATCCTAACAAACAATCAGGAGTCTCACGAACGTTTGATTAAATGGATCAAGAAAATAACATCGAATAGAGATTGGATAAATGATTATTTCGATTTAGCGAGGGAAATGATTGATTTTACCGAACTTACAAGCGATGACCCAATGCTTGTTACGTCTATTACTAAAAATGATGGGATAGGAATTATCATTGGTCAAAGATATGTTTTGAAACCACAGTCTAATGGCAGAATTGGTTTAATCATGCCTCTCGATTATGATCAGCAGAACTACAATACAGATAGAGTTGTACATGAAGCCGAGGATTATTTTTTCAGAAATAAGATACGTGAGGCACGTTGGTTAGTCTTTGAAAGAACAGATAGAATTAAGTTTCATGAAAATATAAAAATTTATTGGAAAAAAGCAGTGTTATCAGAGTTAGAACGCGGTAAAATATCCGGATTTAAGCAATATCATGAACCGATTGTCTACGAAGCTATAATGAATCCAACGTATAGAGCTAAACTTTTGGATGAGACTTTTATCTGAAGAGTACATCGCATAATATCGGATAAAAAATTCGCTGCGCTTCTCCCATATTACCCTCGACAACTTCCTTCACACGTGAAACGATGAGTAAGATGTGTGGTATTGAGTGTTCGGAGCTATTTATCAAAGAACACCCCCCACCCCACATCTGTCCGCGTTTGCATTCCACCGCCCAACCTCGATCCCGCGGATGCCCCCGAACTTCATTCGGGGGTGGGGCGGATGGGGCTTCGAGAGGGCACCGCGCTGAACGCATCGGTTGGGACATGCCCCGCATGGACGAGGTGTTTGTGGTATGGGTCGAGAGACGTGATGCAGACGGAGAGTGAATACGGATGTGCGATGATTGAAGTTCGTCTGCAAGAATATAATTACAGAGGTCCCGGTTCGGATATAGAGCGCATGAGTGATTGCGACATTAGTTTAATAAACATAAGCAGAATATATGGTAAATAATGACAGTTCAGTTCATTCTCACGGATTACGTAAGCCAGCTATTGGCATACGCAGTCTACGACAAACTGGATGACGGCACTTATGCCGGACGAATTCCACAATGCAGAGGGGTGGTAGCATTCGGAGCAACCCTGCGTGAATGCGAAGATGAGATCCACTCAACCCTTGAAGATTGGATTCTGGTTGGTATCAAGTTGGGACATCCCTTACCCGTGATTGCTGAAATCAATCTGAACAAGGATCTGGTTTATGAGCCCGTGGAAGCCCTGTAAACGCCGGGATTTTATCCGGCGGCTGCGGAAATTGGGTTTTGATGGACCCTATTCCGGTACACGCCATCAATTTATGATCTATGGGCAGAACCGTATGGTGATCCCTTCCAATACTGAATACTCCGTGCCTCAGCTTCGGATGATGATTCGATAGGTTTAAGAGATCTTGAATCGCGGTATTACAGTGAATGAGTGGAACAAATTGCGATAATTAACGTCGCCTAACACGGTGTACGTGGTTCGCACCTTCTGGCGCTCTCGCACATTGCCTCGTTTTGTTGTGCTTATCATATCCATCTAACCGCCGTGTCCTACGGACATCTCAACTTCAGTATGGTGTGGTGAGGATCGGACTATGACCGAAACAACACGCCAGAGGTTGTAATCGATGATGCAATGATCACTTCTATGTAATGGTCACTTCTCGCATTTGGGAGTATAGATCAGATATCCAACTTACAGCGCAAGCTCAACTCAAAGATACTGAAGTGCTTTTTGAAGCTCATAGATATGAGGGGGGGGGGCCGTATATCTTTTGGTTATGTAGTTGAATTAGGACTAAAGTACAAAATATGTAAGACATTGAATTGGGATGATTTTCTTTTAACACGCGCAGAATTTCAGAACTGTTCAACCTTTAACACTCATAAATTAGATGTTTTATCACATCTTTCGGGGGGAGTTTTGGTGGGTTCCTGTGCTTTGCAGCATCCGGTAAGCATCCGAACCGGGGTCGGATTTTGGCTCAGCCCCAAAGTCGGAACTGGTGCATGCACCTGTGTCAAGTCTGGGATCGGGCAATCAGGTCGGTCGTCAGCATCGATAGAGATGCAAACGTCGGGTTGTGGGGTGGCATTTGTGATTGCAGCTCTGTTTGCAGCTGCATA
>RXIK01000134.1 GCA_004211975.1 Methanosarcinales archaeon
TGGAACTTGAATACAACCGGGGGTTTTCCACAGGCTTCTATTTTGGGGTGCCAGGTCCCGAGGGCGTGGGCTACAAATCAGATATGAACGCATCACCAGTACACAGGCAGGCAGTTGGCATAGTAGCCAACTACTTCCAGCAACAGAACGCCGCATCAGTGCGGCTGCTTGAACAAGGTCTAACAATTGGTGACCAAATCATAATCGAGGGAACCACCACATACATAGAACAAGAAGTTAAATCGCTGATCGTGAATGGAAAACCAGTTCCAGAGGCAGAAAGGGGACAGGACGTAGGACTGGGCGTACAAGACAGAGTCAGGAAGAATGACCGGGTGTTTACGGTGAAACAGCTGCCCACTTCCTGATTACAGGGTCGCCACCGAACCGGAATACCTCGCAAAATTTATTATTAATGTGATTATATTTACCAGCGTAATGGTTGCGGCTAAAACATTTTGTTTGATGGGTGGAGAACATGGTGCATAGACTTAAACTCGCGATGAGATTCGTGCCGCTTACCAGCGTGGGGGATTACGTTGGCTGAGGTGCGGCGCAGGCGGCGTGGCAACTGTTACTTCAGCCGCGGCGAGCACCATCACGACCGCAACTGCCGACACGGGCAGCAGTCGCAGTTGGGTCATGCTGGCTCTGTAACCACCTCAGCCAGTATCTCCGTGTCAGTGATTGTTTTTGGAACAGTGCAAAATTCGATCGGGAGGTGTCTTTGACCCTATTAATGATCTTTATAACCTCAATCCACTATATCATCTCTTTTTATAAACGTCTTCCAATCACATAAAGCATCAATCGGGGTGTTTGAGGTGGCAATGTGCCGGAAACACCCCTTGATGCGAGTCGTATCATGGTATAATCTCGGATCGTACCATTGTGAAGACGGGTCCTCTGATATCGATTTTTTTGTTGCTTGACGTGATCCATCGGTTTGCATGGGGTTTTATCTCGATGTTGATCTCTGAAGGTAATTTGACGCCTTTCACCCGGTGTTCACATTCTTTGCCGCATCGTGCTGCATCCTCGATCTCGCGTGCTGCTTCTGATGCGAATGTATCGATGAACCGGAAGCCTGCGGGAATTCCGTTTTTGAAGACGTGATCCCATTTTCCGGTGTGGGGCACTCCGAGGATGCTTCCGTCGTGAATCATGACTTCGTTCATTGCAGCTGGACCGCAGAGTTTTGTGTTTTCTTCCGGTTCGATGACGGTTACCCGGATATCGTGCTTAAAAAGCTTGCCTTCCCATGCTATATGCTCGCATGGGCTAAGATCGCTCCCGTGCTCCTCGCATACGCTCACAATTGCACGTTCGATCATGAGTCCTGCGTGAGTTGCTGGTGACCGCCTGACACCGACAGTGCTTGCGAGTTTTGGGTCGGTCATTGTGAGTGTGTCAAACTGCGGGTATGATAGTGATCTGACGTCGCTTGCGTCGTGAAGGATCATTGCGAGCCGCTCCACGCCAAGACCAAGGTTCATCACGGGATAGGGTATCTCGTATGCGGCAAGAGCGATTGGCGAGTACATGCCAAAGGTTGCGATCTCGATCCAGCCGTCCGCATACTTTGTGTCGGAGTCATGTAAGGCAGGATGGTACGCGTAGACCTCGATCTGGGTGTCGGGGACGTAGTACTTGCTCCGCTTCTCGTCCGGCTGGAATCGGAACTCCTCGAATCCAAACTGGGATAGTAGAGCCTGGGAGATTGCTTTTCCATAATCAACCGTGATATCTTCACCCATCATGACGCATGATGCTGAATGATATGTCATCAGCCTTGATGCGTCTTCTGACTGCTCTCTTCTGAAGCAGCGGTCTATTGAGAAGAGGTTCGCCGGGGGTTCGCGTAATTCCTTGAGTGCTGAGAGCGTGATGAACCAGCCGGATGTCATGTGGCTGCGAAGCGTTTTTTTTGTTGGTTCCGGGATTAATTCACGAAACTCCGGAAACACCTCGTCAATCACCACGGCAACCTTTGAATCCGCCGCATCAAGCCGTTCTGCGAGCACTGGAATTAAGTCGTCACCCTCTATCACTCCTTTCTTGTATGAGTGAAGCACCTCTTTCACAGCCACGACATCATCATCACTGAGGTTTCGTCCGAGGATGCCTGAAACTTTTGCGATCCGCTCGTCGGAAAGCCCGACATCAGGGCGCGGCAAGCCTGCCAGATAGAAACACCGGTCCAGAACAGCAAGAGCTTCGGATCCAAACTGGCGGTAGACCTCCCGATCCTCAACTATAAGCGGGTTCATAGTCTCTGTGAACCCCATTCTGAGATACGCCTCCCGCAGAAGGTGTGCGGTCTCAAATATCGGGTGCGTCTTCCCATAACCAAGTTTAAGGCGCGGGTAGCTATCGTTGATCGCAGGAGCCGGGATTAGTTCCTTACCCATGTTCCAGGTCTTCTCAAAGTCCTGCGCCGCTGACTTTCTGATTGCATCAGGATCGAACTTCATCATGCTGTAATCGCTGTCGATCACATTTAAACATGAGCACAACCATCACAGCATCCCTGAAAGCTCGCTCGCCATGCAGTTCACATATCTTTCGCAAAAACCACTATTGGTTTTGCACCTTCCACATGCCAGGTATCAATCCACCCCGACCACTTTCTGCAGGATCATGAGCACGTCGAGCGATGTAACATTCCCATCACCATTGATATCTGCGGTCTCGTTGTATCCGCCGCTGACTGCCGTCCGGAGTGTGGCGACTACATCGATTAGGGTGGCTGTTTCACTGCCTATAACAGTTACCTCGCCATCGCCGATCACGACATACGGACCAACTATTTCAGGACCACCCGTTTCTCCGCTGATAGTAGCTAAGACGATCCCCCTCATAGAATAGTTGCCAGATGCGGTATCGACGGGTATTGTGACATTGTAGCTAACAGTCTTTGTACCGGTCTGTACGCCGCTCCAGAGCCACGTTGTTTTATCAACATTGCACATTGCTCCATCATCGTCGATCACGGTCACATTCCAGCCCGCAGGAATACTCTCATTCAGTACTGGGCCGTAGACCTCGTCGGTTATAGTTACATCAACGGTTACTCTTAATGTGTCGCCTGCATTCACGCACGCAGGACTAATTGTCCGGTCACCTGTGATGGTGCCTGCTGCGGCTGATGGTGTCGATGCGGCAAAAACTAACAACACCACGACAACCGTCAATAATCCCAACATTTGTTTCTTTTTCAGGTTCCTGCTTGATAATCCAATATCGTTATTCTCTAGCATACGTCCCCCGTTGCCCATTGATACTCAAGCATGCTGATCTCGCTATCGGTGATGATGTGTCCGTTTACTGGAGTATTGGTTGCCCAATGATACTCCGCAAGGGATATCTCAAAGTCTTCGATGACACAGTCATCGTCCCATTGGTTCCAGTTTAGGTCTCTGAGGTGTATTGTAAAATCAGAGGTTGGTTGTGGACCTGGGGCACACCTATCCATACACTCCGGACAGGCGGAGGCTTCTCCTGAATAGAATGTGATGTCGATACGATATTCCACTCCCTCATACGTGCAGCCCTGTCCAGGATATAATTGATGATCGTCCACTTTTACCTGACCGGTTCCGTCAGTGATGGTTACATTGGTGTAACTCGCTTCGCAGTTGCACAAGCCACACTGTGAACAATTTGGTGTACTGTTATATGTTATCACATAATCACTTAATAACGGAGGCTCCAGGGAGTCGGATGACCAGTAAGGCTCCAAAAAATTGGGGTCGCCGTATATGTCGGTTATGATCGTCTCGGTGCACGAGTTCATCTTTCCTAAACTAATAACCGCCCCCATAGGTGCTGAACCAAGTATCTCTACATAATCACCCACACATATCTCATTTGCTGCATCATCATTCGGGAATAGCCATTTTATTGTGGTGCTGCTACATTGCCATTCACCACCGGATCCACCATCAGACCAGTTATGCGTTGTCTGAACTTCAAACGTAGCATTCTCAGCATCTTTTTCGATCACCGTTCCCAGATATCCCTCTGGGTTGAACGCTGCCAACGCGCCTCCTGTAAGAGTGCCAAGTAGCGCAACTGCTGTGCAAAGTCCAAACGCAATATATTTTGTAGTTCTATTTATTTTAATCACCTCTGCCAGAAATACGATTCGCTCCAACCGGAGTCTTCGCGCTATGTACGGTCAACATACCACCCATACAATAAAAAACTTCCTGCATAGCATAACAATAGCCATCCTGCCACGTTAACACGCCACAATAAAACCAACTGTTGCACGAGGCTTTGCTTGTGACTTCATCCCCGCTACAAGTAACGGGGTCTTCTGCCGCGGAGACTATAAAGCCACATAAGCACATCTACACCCCGCCGCCCGGCGGCGCTACGTGGTATAGCTGGCAACACCGCCGCAAATTTAAGTACGCATACGGAACCATTGAAGTCATAATGCGACTGGGCGATATTATTGAAGTGCTATCCGTTGACCGGTACACCGTGAAACTCACTGATGATGAGAGCGGGTTTATCGGGCGTTTTGTCTCCATGTCGGCGGAAGATGGTGCGATTATCGGCGTTATTACCGGGCTTACGCATTCGGTGCGAGAAGAGGTGCTCGGGTTTTTGGCGCCGGATGAGAAGGTTAAATACCAGCCGTACATTGAGGATTATAAGAACAGTTATGCGATTATTCGTGGACTTGGCAGGCTGCCAGATGGTGGGGGGCGGGCAGGCAGATATGTAATTGATAAGCCGCCGCGCATTGATGATCCGGTTGAACCGGCGTCACATGATGAGATCGTGCGGTTTCACACGGTGCACGGTAAACCGGGCGCTCCGTACCTGCGGGCTATGCGGGATGTGCTGGATGCGCCGGTTATCCTGAGTATGACCGGGCAGATCGAGGCAGCGATTCCTGAGAGTGGTAACATGTTGCACCTGGTCAGGCGGTATGTGAAGCGGACGTGATATGGGTTTCTGTGCGTTCGTGGTTAAATTAGGAGACTTTGTAACTACCCAGGTACCTAAAACCACTATCAGGGGACTTCGCTATAAAGGAACTATTCGGGAGGGGGTGAATACTATAACCAAACCGGGAATTTAACCGTAGAGTGCGCAGAGGGACGCGGAGGGGAAATAAACGGTTAAATACTCTCTCGTTTCTCTGCGCCCTCCGCGGTTATTTTTTCTTACCATAAAGTACCGAATCGCAATCGGGCAACTAATCACCATACCTGAGCAGTTACGAGACTTTTTAATTTGTTCTGGTCGGTTGAACAACATGATGCCAATCCTGTAAACAGTGGCATGATATGACTTCCGAAATCAGTGAAATCAGTGTTAATCTGTGGCAAATAAAACTTTTAGCCACAGATGAACACTGATTTCACAGATTAACGATATAAATGACTTTTTAGATCGATAGCGCTCAATTTTATCGGTTGTGCTTACATAAGACAACCCCGGGTAACCAGAAAATAATAAAAAGTCTCTAAATTAGCCAGATGAAAAGCGCAGTTTATGTTGTGTGTGTGCCCGGGCATAGTTGCGGTGCACTGCTGCTTTTGACGCTTAAATCTTCAAGAATTGATAACTACGCCGGGCACCCAGAAACACTATCGTGTGACTTATCTATATCCACACTACTTGATCCGGAACACAACCTGCGCCAAACCTGAAATGTAACCGTGGAGTGCGAGAGAGGGACGCGGATGGGAAATGAACGGTTAACTACTCTGCGCTCTCGTGTCTTTGCGTTCCCCTGATATAACACAAAGTCGTGATGGTGCAAAGAACAAAAGTCTCGGGATGCATTTCACTGGAATTTCCGATTGTGCCCTGGCTCACGTCACAATCATCCATAGCGCACCAGCCACGAGACCTCCGGCGAGTGTTGATACTACATTCACGCCGTTGTTGGAGAGTATGCCTCGCTGCTGCAGGGTTGCGCCGAGCAGGCTGTCGATGTTGGTGCCTGCAAACCCGCTGACGACAACGATTGTCATGCCGATCATGCATAGTCGGATCGGGTCAATTGCAATCACGCCGAAGAGAACCGCGAAGATGCCGATTACCAGTGAGCCTAATATGGATGCGGTTTCTCCGAGCATGGACACGCCTCCGTCGGTGCCTGGCTCGACTTTTTTTAGTGTGGTGATCATGCGGGGGCTGCCTTTGTATGTTGTGCCGACCTCGCTTGCAAGCGTATCGCCGGTTGCGGTTGCTACTGAGCCAAGATAGATATACAGGAACAGGTATGACTCGTGTGGGAATATGGTGTAGCAGATGCTTGCGGCGATTGCGAAGATGCTGTTGCTAAAAACGTTTCGGTAGCCTCTTGCGCCGCCTTTTCCCTGTGCAATCCCGAGTGACTTCTTATATTCATATTTGTACTTTGTGAACCCGCCTCCGAGCAGGTAGAAGGTCAGGAGAAGCAGAAACCACCAGACGTTGGTGAATGCGATGATCAGGACGCCGACCAGTGTTGCGCTGAGCAGCCCTGAGATGTCTGCAATCTTTGCAACGTAAGCCAGGTACCCGAGCAGCAGCGCAAAGGCAAGCGCAAACAATAGATACATGGGTGAGACCGAGTATCCGATGACAAGGAGCAGCCACATGGTCATGGCAGAGCCGATCGGGACTGTGATATTGTCATGGATCCGTGTTGAGATGCATTCGAAAAGCGCGCCGGAGGTTCCTCCGATTACCGAGATAAAGAATAACAACTGGAATGATACGGTGTATCCGGTCCAGTACACGATCCATGCCCCGATCAGAAATGAAAAGATCGCCCCGACAGAGAGAATTGTTAGGCTGGCTTTGACGGACTCTGGTTTGGTTTGTTCTCCCTGGTACTGTCGTCTTGGGTACTCGATGTTGTTGAGTATGTTGTATCTTGCCTGCTCGGTCACGCGGAGGCTGGTTGCCATGCCGTCGCCAAAGGTGGTGATTGCGATCGCTCCTCCTATCAGGAAGATCGGGAACTCGTAATCAGTGAATGTGAGTACCCATGCTACTAAAACCAGGATTAACATGCTTCCGCTGAGGCAGATTGCGCCTGTGGGTCTTCTTTTGGTAGCTTTATCTGATGACGTGATGATTCTAAATAGTTTGCTTGACACTGGCAGCATCAGAACAGAGGAGAACAGCACGAGCAACAGTAGCACGAGGTATTGCAAGGGGACAAACGGGAATATTAGTACGATCATCCCGATTAGGACATGAATCGTCTGCCTTTTGTATTCATGTTTGATGTTCAGGTGCATCGCAGTCATTCAGTCGTATCTCTTGCGTTTATGGCAATAAGGTTAATCCCTTTGGTGATGGTACAAAACGTCTGATATTTCAGCTAGTCGGGCGGCGGGAAGTTCTTCAGGTCGCATGTTCAGTAGGTCCTCGGGCAGCTCCACATCCTTGATACTTGTAAACGCTGCAATAGAGTTCTTCAGTTTCTTTCTGCGCTGCGAGAAGACTGCTGTTAGGAATCTTGAGAAGAAGTTGCGGTCAGCCACCTCGTATTCCGGCGCACGGGGGGTCAGGCGCACGATTGCTGACCTCACGCCTGGTTGTGGGGAGAACGCTGTGGGTGGCACGATTTCAAGCAGTTCTACGTCAGCAAGATACTGAACACAGATCGAAAGCTTTCCGTAATCCTTTGACCCGTGTGATGCCGCCAGTCGTCTTGCGAATTCGTACTGATACATCAGAATTGCCTCTTCAAACGGATGTTCCAGTAATTTAAAGGTGATCTTCGAAGAAATCGAATAGGGCAGGTTTGAAACGACTTTATTGAACCATGTGAACTGTGAGAACTCTATTTTCAGTGCGTTGCCGTGCACCACTTCCACCACGCATGCGCCGGTGCCTGTGTCTTTGAACCGCGTGGTGAGCGATCTTGCCATGGTTGTGTCAGATTCGATCGCGATTACCATGCCTGCGTGTTCTGCGAGTTTTTCTGTGAGGATGCCGGTTCCTGCGCCGATCTCCAGAACCACGTCGCTCTCATGAAGGCAGGCATACGTGAGGATATGGTGAAGCACCAGATCATCGATCAGCATGTATTGGTCGGATCGTGTCATTGTTGCCATCACTATATTATCTATGTGTTTAACGCCTTGCCATCGTACTGCACAGTTCCACGATGTTTTTGGTGACATCAACTCCGCACGCATCGAATATTCCTTTCCCGGAGGGTGTGCCGTTAACCTCAAGAATCACGAAGCCATCCTTGGTCTCGGCGAGGTCCACGCCTGCAAAGGTGGCGCCAACAGCTTCAGCTGCCAAAACGCTTGCTTCTTTCTGTGACTGGTTAAGCACGCATGGTAGAGGTCGCCCGTTCTGGCTTAGATTAGTGATCCACCCTGTTTCGGCATACCGGTAGATCGAGCCTGCAACCGTTTTTCCGACGACAAACACCCGCATATCCCGGTTCATCGGTATAAATTCCTGAATATATAACACGCCTCGTTCAGCGAGTATTTTATCGATAGAATCTCGATTCTGGATGGATCGTTCGGGGTCGCTGCGAAAACGCGTGATTCCAATACCTTTGTACCCAAAGATCGGTTTGATCACGATCTCACCCCAATCATCAAGTATCTTGATCGCAACATCCGGATCACAGGTCACGGCTGTTTTTGGGACTGGAAGACCTGATTTTTGGAGAAGATGTAGTGAATAATACTTGTTCGCAGCGTTCCGGATGGCTTCAGGCGTGTTGATGACCGGTATGTCACTGGCAAGTATCTTTAGCAGATCAAACTTGAAAGAGACCTGCTCAAATGCGCCTGCGCCAACATCTCGCACGATGACCGCGTCTATGTCGCAGGTCCCGGGGATATTTGGTGAACCAACACATGCCGTGATTTCATCTAACCTGAGCAGAATCGGGGTTGCACCGATCTTTTTTATTGATCGAACAAGAGCCAGGGCAGTCCAATCACCTTGATCGGTGACTATGATTCCTATTTTCATGGTTTCATGGTTTCATGGTCTCAGGGCATCCGCTCGACGATGCCGTCGATCTGCATCGATTTCCTGTAGAATTTGGTGGACGTTTCGATGAACCGTGCGGCTGCAAGCCCCTTGTCTGTGATTACATATCCACCGCGGTGCACCTTCTCCACCAGTCCTGACAGCAGGAAGATAACTTTAATTTTGCTCCCAACACTGCCGCGATCTGCGATCTGGTCTGTGTACGCCCGAATATCCGCAAACATTGTGACGTGTCCCTCGTTTTCCGCGAGAACGCGGATGATCAGGCGGTACTGAAGGTCACCTGGACCGTTGTTGATGCCAAGCGATTGAAAGTACAGGGCAACCTCACCTTCAAGGGAAATATCAATTTCACTCATCGATTCCATCCCCGTCAGGCTCTGCATCCTGAACTTTCCGGATGCTAAGGCGGTCCTGCAGTATGTCGGGCGGATAGTATGCGAGGAATGCAAGCACCACCCCGATCAGGATGAAGAGGCGTGCTACTACCTGCATCATATCCTGAACTGCCACCATATCCACAAGAATAAAGTCAAAGACAAGGGATATTGCAACCAGCACCAGCGCAATATGGTACCTGCGGCGTCTCGAGATCTTTCGGATCAGGGTGATTCCAAGAAGTGCGAAGATCATCGCGGTCGGCACGATGAAAAGCCCTGCCATATATACGGTGATCGCGATATCGCTGTCGATTGAGAAGATGGTTGCCCAGTAGGTGACCTCGGGACCAACGACCCCGGACATGTAAAGAAACGTTAGATATGCGATGCCGAATATGGAAAAAAGCAGAGACATCGCCCAACTAGATGTTTTATCCCCTGTAGTGACATAAACAATGAAAAACACAATTGGTACCGGGAGAAATGCGAAAGGAACTGCCGCAATATAATAACACACCCTATCAACTTCAACATACCCGTAAAACGCTGCAATCACCCGCACACAGACAAACATGAAAGAAATCGAGATCAGCGCCCAGAAATCAATCAGCGCTATCATCGAAGGTGTGCTCTGATCTTTACATTTCGGTTTGTTTCGGTATAGCGTCAATGCAAACGCAAACGCAGACAGCATTATCGCGGCGCAGATCGTTGCATTCAATATCAGTCCACTCATATCCCACCCCCCGCATAGGTCTTAATTACTGATTCAAGTCTTGCGATTGCAGATCCATACGGTCACCGCAACCGGACCGACGTTCGCATCTTGTCAAGTACATAGATGCTGTCAATAAAACGAATCGTCCCGGATCCTGAGCCCATAACAACCGATCGCACCCGTGCACTATCGTTTTCAAAGAAGTTCACGCCTTCAACGAGATCGCTCTGCGTCACACCCGTTGCCGAGAATATCACGTCCTTTCCAGGCGCAAGATCCTCGGTGTAAAGCAGTTTATCGATATCGGTAATCCCCATCTCAAGCAATCTTGGCATGAACCGATCATATTCACGCTGCACCTCAGCCTCGCTCTTTTGATTTGCCTTTGCCGGAAGAACAAACCTGCTGAGAATCTTTCCTCCGGTGGTTCGCAGCGCCGCCGCAGTCAGAACACCTTCCGGAGCTGCTCCGATGCCCATGCCAACATGAACATTGGTGCCGCGGATTCCTGCCCCAACCCCTGGCAGCAGGTCGCCATCAGTGACAAGCCGCACCTTTGCGCCGGCATCCCGCACCTCTTTTATCAGCTCGGCATGTCTGGACCGCTCAAGTATCACCACGATAACATCCTCAACATTGCGGTGCAGAGCCTCTGCCACGATGTTTAAGTTATATTCGGGTGGAGCGTCAAGATCAAGGCGCTGTCCGGTCTTCTGCTCGTACCGCACCACATCGGGACCAACGATCAGTTTGTTAAGATAAATATCAGGTGCGCGCAGGAGCCCGCCAGGTTCTGCGACTGCCATCACCGCCGCCGCCCCAAACTTGTTCTCTGCCGCAAGATTCGTGCCCTCAAGCGGATCAACTGCGATGCTAACCTTGGGACCTTTTCCGGTTCCAACATTCTCTCCAATATAGAGCATCGGCGCCTCGTCGCGCTCACCCTCCCCAATAACGATCTCACCATCAATATCAAATTGTGCAAACACTCTTCGCATCGCCTCAACCGCAGCATCATCGGCAGCATGCCGGTCGCCATGACCAATCCAGCGCGCAGCAGCGATCGCTCCTGCCTCAGTCACTTTCAAAAGCCTTAAGAACAGTTCTTTTTCGATTTTTCCCATCCGGCTGCTCATGGTTTCAGGAACACCAACAGTTACAGCCACATTATCGGTTGCTGCTGACATGTGGCAATATATGCTCCAGTGAGATATAAGTGTGAGCATCAGAGGGATGCACACTGTGCGCTATACATGCCACACCATCCGGAGCGGTTGTTCGCCGACAGTGCCAACCCAGCACTGTGATCCCGTGTTCTGGGAATTATCCGTGATCCGAAAACAAGAACTCTGAAAGTGAAGGTGGTTATTGATAATGGTGCTACACTTGATAAGCTGCGCGAGTTTGTTCGCGCTTATAGGCGGAGTGGCGGCTGTCGCTACGCAAGTTTGGGTTGATGGCTCCGCAGCACCAGTATAACAAACGAGGCATATCAAGAGGTAAGGCTACCAAAACAGAACCTTTCGATTCAGATACAGTCATACGGTACCTCCAATTATACATCGCATTAGGTGCAGCCCGCACCCCCTATCTCGTCCGCGTTCATTTACGAATGCTTTCAGGATTGCTTTTTTAATTATGTTTAGAGCACCGTTCACGTCGGCATTGATCTTTGTGCCGTCTGACGCACGGAAGACCTCGCGTTTAATCCGCTTACCCCGCGTATTTCTCATGGTGCTCGATTGATCCATCATCAAGAAAACTGCATTTAGAGGTGTGCGCCCCTTCCGGTTCCTTCACCGGCATTCCGATCTCTTCACCCCCATAATTCAGATCATGGATCAGGATGTAGTACGGGATCGAAACAAAGTTCCGGTTATTACGTCTTCCAAGACCCAACTCTTACTTCCAGTTGTCATTGTGCCCGATCACCAACGTACCGATGTCGTGCTCAATGCAGTAGTCAAACAAATCTGCTGATCTTATGCATCGCGTCCTTCATCTTCCGGTTACGCTTAACTTGCATCCAAACCAACCCCCATCTTCATCTTATTTCGCTTGATATACATTTTCACGGAGTAACAGTGTAACAGGGACACTACCTCATCAAACACCTCTTCTGAATCAAGTTCAGTAGTAACTACTCACCCCCACCGCAAAATTTATTATTAATGAGATTATATTTCACATCACAATGGTTGTGAATAAAACATTTTGTTTGATGGATGGAGAACCTGGTGCATAGACTTACTCACAACGAGATTCATGCCGCTTACCAGCAAGGGGAAGAGGCTATTGTTCAACTGTTCGATTACCTCACATGGGAACTTGCAGACCATGCAGGATCAGCTGAATAAGAACAGCAAAACAGCAGCAAGCCCCCTTCCAGCGATGGTCTCAAAAAGACGCCCCACACCAAAAGCCAGGAGGTTGCCGGGCAACAAGAAGAACGGGGAGCAGGAGGGCATGTTAATCACACATTGGAACCTGTAGAAGAGCCAGATTATGTAGAAGTGCATGTTGCAGATCGGTGCACAGTGTGCGGCGCAACTCTCGAAGGTGCCTACGCAGATGACTGCCAGAAGCAGCAGGTCTTTGATATTCCGCCCGTGAAAATTGAAGTAACGTATTTCCACCAGAATGCACTGCATCTGTGCAATATAACAATCGAGTCAGGGCGATGGCAGTATACCAGACCAACTACCAGTTTGTCCCAATGGATACGTGTCGGAGATTTTTTCGAGGATATTTTTGGTCACCGCCAAACGGAGACAGATGATATCAGGCACATTCAGGACTGCTGCAGGGGCAGATGTGTTCTGTGGTATTCGTGGGTATATATCTGCAGTGCGAAAGAACGGGCATCATGTGATCAGTGCGATTCAAGATGCACTTAGAGAGGATCTGTTTATGCCGTCTGGCTGTGTGGGTGAGTATTTACGTGGAGAGATACATACATGATCAGGAGAAACCAAATGCGAAATCGCTATGTGCAGGCTCCGTACTTAAGTCCGGGGTTTAGTGACTTAAACATTAAGTGAAAATAGGGGATTAACAAATGGTAGAGATCATGCAACAATTTATTGAGAAGTGCTATATCAATCCTATTATTTATAATAGTGGATATAATCATATAAATACTATCACGTGGTTTACAATCATTGTAATTTCAATCTTTTTAGCATTGAAACTTTTTCCAAGAATCGATGTCAAAATCGATGATTACTTTATCATCGCTACTGCACCATATATCGTATTCGGTTCAATCTTAAAGGTGTTAGAAGATACAGGCACCATACAGCCGCCGTTAAATTATTTACTAATGTCCCCAATTTTCTATGGGTTAACCTTAGTCATTACGATACTTTCTATCGTATTTGCAAAAATATTTGCTCCAAAGTTGAATATTCATGATTGGCGGATATTGTTTAGTGGTATCGGAATTGTCCTCACCATATTCAACATTGCATTGTTGCTTAGTATCCAAGATATCATGCATCCAGGGGCATTTTTGATGATTTTTAGCTTTGGTGTGGGGATGTCACTTGTCATTTATGCTATTGGTCGCTATTTTTCAATTTCATTTATTACTGATAAGCTCAATGCGATCATAATTTTTTCATTTCTGCTTAAAGCATCGTCCACTTATATAGGCGTCGAATTTTTTGGATATTATTCCAAAACTTTAGGCATATTATTTGGAAAAAATATTTACTTAAACCTGATAAGTCTAATACCTAGCTTAATTATTGTTATACTATTTTTATATTTTCTTGATACTAAATTAAAAAATAATGATACTCTTAGAAATATTATAAAGTTATTTATGCTCGTCATCTGGATAACACCTGCACTGAGAACTACTGCCAGGATAGTTATAGGGCTATAAATCTTGTTCACTTCACTTGCAAGCATGCACTTTAAATTTAAAAATGAATACCAGGCAAGTTTCACAAAATAAAATTCCAGAACATCAGTTTCAATGCAGCAATTCCCGCTATGATTGTAAACACATGCAAGCGAGGGACTGTTTCTTTGCCGTTTCGTAAACATCCACATCATCTCTTCACAATACAAATCAGCCACGGGCGATGGTATAATCTCAAACAGTTGGAATGATGTGAATATGAGATGGCGTGAATTGCTTGGATATTTTGATGTTTTTTGGGTAATGTCCTAATCTACGATAGTTTATCATAACACTAAGTACGATGGAAACCTGGAAATGAGTAGATTGATGAAATCCGTGTAATCCGCGTTAATCTGTGGCTAAAAGTTTTATTTGCCACAGATTTCACAGATGGACACAGATTACCGGTCTTTTGTACTGCTAGACCATTTTTAAAACTCAGCAGGGCATTGAGCTTGCACGTATAACCCAATCACAATGGATATTATAGCACGGACTCTTTCATTTCTATTAACTATCTCGGATTGACACACTACCGATAAAACCCCAGAGTTCTGGATCAATCCTAAAATTATTCACATAACAATTAAAACCTGAATTTGAAAGATCCTTCTTCCACCCCCCACACCTAACAGTCCGTAGCCACCTATTGCTATCGTTTTATCTCAACTCGAATATTTGAATTTGATACCACTAACTATTTTTAAATAAATACACAAACAGTAAGCAATAATATTATAAATAGTTGCCACAAACCTTAAGCAGTTACATAAGCTTTTTCTGTTACATAAACATTCAGGTGCATTTCACGTGAAGATTAGACGAATACGAACCCCAAAACGCCGCTTCACCACACGACCGACCCCCAACACATGCAAACACATCACACCCATCTCCCGCAGTCACTAAACCCCGGACTTAAGTACGGAGCCTGCACACAGCGATTTCGCATTTAGCATCTCCTGATTCCATATACCCCTACACAACCTCCCATCCATGACCAACCGAGCCATGGAACATGGAAACAGGAGGGTGTCCGGAAACCAATACTCGCACCATCCCGAAAGGTGTGAAACTGCCTTGCACAGTTCTCCACTGTCAACGATCTTGACTCCAATATCCATGTGAATATCCCGGATACTATCATCAGCGCAAGCACGACAACACCCGGCCAGAACCTCCCGCGGTTGCTCCAGCAAACCCACCACAGTCCGCAACACGAAAGCGAGCGACTGCACCCACACCCACCAACAGGATCAATTCCCACCAAACAACCCCATTTCTACGAGGACCTAAGGCGTCATTATCGAGATGGCGCCACATTCTTCTTTGCTTGCCGGACACAGATTCCCGGGAAAACATGCAAACGATTCTACAGTAAATATAATGAAGCACGGAGCACCATTCATGATATGATGCCGAAAAACGAAACGAAAGACGAGGCAAAACAGAAGATCGGGGAACTTGTCGAGCGGTTCAGATATAATCTTAACGTCTACAAAAAATCGGCATACAATGAAACACAGGTGAGGCGAGAGTTTATTGACCCGTTCTTTGAAGCTCTGGGCTGGGATGTTAGCAATAAGCAGGGTCATGCAGAACAGTACAAGGATGTTGTTCACGAGGACGCAATAAAAGTGGGGCGTTCGACCAGAGCGCCAGATTACAGTTTCAGAATCGGAGGTCTGCGGAAGTTCTTTGTCGAAGCGAAGAAGCCCGCAGTAAACATAAAAGATGACGTTGCCCCATCATACCAACTGCGGCGATACGCATGGAGCGCAAAACTGCCATTATCCATCGTGACCGATTTTGAGGAAATATCAGTCTACGACTGCCGGATCAAACCAGGGCAGAAAGACAAAGCCAGCGTGGGACGGATCGGATACTACACGTTTGAAGAATATCCCGATAAGCTTGATGAGATATACGATGTCTTTTCCAAGGACGCAGTTCTCAAAGGAAGCTTCGACCAGTACGCACAGTCAACAAAAGGCAAAAGAGGCACTGCAGAAGTTGATAACGAATTCTTAAAAGAGATTGAGAGCTGGCGTGAAATACTGGCTAAAAACATCGCTCTCAGGAACCCCGAGGTGTCAATCCACGAGTTAAACTATGCGGTGCAGAAAATAATAGACCGGGTCATCTTCCTCAGGATCTGCGAAGACCGGGGAATCGAGCCCTACGGGCAGCTGCACCCAACAGCCAACTCCACCAACATCTACACACACCTGCTGAACCACTTCAAACTCGCAGAACTAAAATACAACAGCGGCATATTTAACTTTGGGGCAGACGCGGTAACGCCACAATTGGAGATTGACGACAAGGTCTTGAAAACAATTATCCAGAGTCTGTACTATCCGAAATCGCCGTACGAATTCTCGGTTCTCGGCGTCGAGATCCTGGGAAACGTGTACGAACAGTTCCTGGGCAAGGTCATCAGGCTGACCGCGGGACACCAGGCAAAAGTGGAGACAAAGCCAGAGGTCAAAAAGGCAGGCGGAGTGTACTACACACCCCAATACATCGTTGATTACATTGTGGGAAACACGGTTGGTAAACTGGTTGCGGGAAAAACGCCAGAAGAGATTGCGGAAATCAAGATACCCGACCCTGCATGTGGTTCAGGAAGTTTTCTTATCGGTGCGTACACGCATCTCCTGAGGTATCATCTGGACTGGTACGTGGAAAACAAGCCGAAGAAGCACAAAAAGGCGGTTTTTCAGGTCAAAGAGAACGAATGGTACCTGACAACAGATGAGAAGAAGAGGATTCTTTTAAACAACATCTACGGCGTTGATATCGACTCGCAGGCAGTCGAGGTTACAAAACTGAGTTTGCAATTGAAAGTGCTTGAGAACGAAAGCAGGGAGAGCGTAGACCAGCAGGTGAAACTGGGGACGGAGGGCATACTTCCGAACCTCGGGGGCAATATCAAATGCGGAAACTCACTCATCGGACCGGATTTTTACGATGCAGGGCAGACAACTCTTTTCGATGAGGATGAAATGCGGCGAGTCAATGTGTTCGATTGGGATGATGCAGGACGGGGGTTTGGGGAGATTATGGGCAGGGGTGGGTTTGATTGCGTGATCGGGAATCCACCATATGTACGGCAGGAACTGCTGAAAGAACAGAAAGGATATTTTAAAGATCATTATCAGGTGTATCAGGGAACTGCTGACCTGTGCGCCTACTTTATTGAGAAAGGGGTCTCGCTGCTCCAGTCTGGCGGATATTTCTCGTATATTGTTGCGAACAAGTGGATGCGTGCGAATTATGGCAAACCGCTCCGGCAGTGGCTAAAGACAAAGCGAATCGAGGAGATCGTTGATTTTGGCGATCTCCAGGTGTTCCAGAATGCTACAACTTACCCCTGTATTATGCGGATTTCCAACGGGAAACCCAGTTCGACATTTGGAGTGACGCAGGTCGAAACGCTGGAGTTCTCAGACCTCGGGACTTATGTGGAAAAGCATCAGTATACGGTGAATCAAGATGGACTGGATGATGGTGGGTGGGCGCTCGTCGATAAAGAGACCCGGGCATTACTGGATAAACTACGTAAAACAGGCGTCCCGTTGGGTGAATATGTCGATGGAAAAATATACTATGGCATTAAAACAGGTCTGAATGAGGCTTTTGTCATCGATTCCTCAACTCGTGATAAGCTGATCACGGAAGACCCCAAAAATGCAGAACTGATCAAGCCATTTCTTGCCGGTAAGGACATCAAACGATATCAGCCACCGTGCAGCAAACGGTACTTGATACTGATACCAAAAGGCTGGACAAACCAAAAATCAGGAGGGGTGAAAGATGCCTGGAACTGGCTGCAAAATAACTATCCCGGAGTGGCTTCTCATCTGAAACCCTTCTCTGAAAAAGCTCAGAAACGCTATGACAAAGGTGAATATTGGTGGGAACTGCGTGCTTGTGATTATTACATTGAATTTGAAAAGCCTAAGATTGCATATCTAATATTTCAAGTAAAGCCCACATTTACCTTTGATGATGGGGGTAATTATTGCAATAATGCAACTTATATAATTCCAAATAAAGATTTGCTATTGTTGGGAATACTTAACTCGAAGCTTGGTTGGTTCTTAATTTCTAGCTATTGTACTCAAATACAGAATGGTTATCAACTCATCTTCAAATATTTTGGGAAAATCCCCATATGCACGATAGACTCCTACAATCCTGCTGAAAAAGCCCAGCACGATAAACTTGTTTCCTTGGTAGATAACATGCTCGATCTGCAAAAGAAATACGATAAGACGAGAATGGAGCGAGATAAAGAACTTTATGAACGGCAGATAAAGATTGTTGATGCACAGATTGACCGGCTGGTTTACGATTTGTATGGGCTGACAAAGGGGGAGATTGGAATTGTGGAAGAAGAGTGAAATAAAATATAAATGGATATACTATAAATACTGGATTTATTACCTAATTCCAACATTGGTAGTCGTTTCAATTCTATACTGCATCCATCCGAACGAATGTCCAGATAATGCAAGGTACATATTAAGCGCAATCTCTCAAGGCTTGGCTGCTATACTTGCGTTGGTGTTTACGATTACATTAGTAGTAGCACAGATGACGAGAAGATACACGGCGATGGATAAGATTATATTTAGATCTGAAACCAAGTTTTTAATGATTCTCTTTGGAATTGGCATTATTGCACCGCTTTTAGTTCTTGAATTTGGGTTTTGGAAATGGGGTGTACCTTTGTCGATTGTTACTGCGAGTTTTTGTGTCTTTTCATTGCTTCCGTTTTTGATAGGTGTTAACAGCGTGTTGAAATATGACATTGCGGTAGAAATTTTAGACGAAGAGACCATGGAAGCAATTGAGTTGGGATACGAACCAAGGGCTATAAACAAAATCAGGGAGTTGAATGAGATTGGTGAAAGTGCAGTTAGAGAATTTCGTGAGGATGATGTAATGGAAATAGTAGGTCGGTTATCAATAATTGGTGAAGAATCGGCCAAAAAAAGGTTTAAACACGCAACACTTCTTGTTGCAGATGGGATTATAGGTATGGGAATTGGAAGTATCGAAAATGAACTTGATGATATTAGGATAGTTAAGAATGCAGTTATCGGATTGAAAAATATTGGAGTTGAGGCTGCCAAAAATAGATTAGAGGGTTTGTCAGAGGTGGTTCCAAAAGCTATCAATGGGCTAACAAAGGTTGGAACCAAAGCCGCCGAGAAAAAATTGGTAGGCACAACAATTAGTGCCGTAAGCGGACTAAAAGATATCATTGTAGAGTATAGGTATCTGTTTAGTTGGGACAATATCCCTGGGACGGATAACGAGAGATTCTTAAAGTGCCTCATAACTTATCACGATATAAACTGGGCGAAAAGCGCAAAAATCCGCAAATCCGATGACGACAAAACCATATACCTTTTTACTGATGAAAATTCAGCTGAAATAACGATCGATGAGACGGGGGAAACGGCGATCTTAAAAATTAACGATGGTAGGATCCACGATATAGAAGTTAAAAAGGAAAACCACAAGCTAAACCTACGTAACGGTGGCACTGAATTAAAGGGTGAAAGAGATAAATATATTGAGGTGTTAAAAGATACAAAGAATATACTCACTGCGGTAAAAGGGGTGTGGTGTTTGGGTGCATTTGTGACGAAATATATGCCTAAACAGGCAGACACTGTAATCCAAAGTCTAAAAGAAATAGAGAAAGAGATCGGAAAGGATTCGTTAATGAAATGGGAATGGGAGAAAAATTGTACAAACAAGCACCCTCACCTAAAATCCTCTTTTGAAAAGTTTAAAAGGAGATATGATGGGAGATGACCCCCGCCACCCCCCAGAAAATAAGACACAGACGATAACATGACTTCAACCAGCTCCGCACCCGAAAACCCACCGCTTCGGCGAACACGCGGCAGTCCACAGCACGAAAGCGATCGCGTCCACAACTAACCCATCTCACCACCGTAACAGTCGCACAATCAATCCATACAAGGAGAACTTCAAAATGCAAGCCGCAACACAAGCCATTGAAACGATAGGAACGATCGACGCCCAGCATCATCTCGTTCTGGACGAAACGCTGCCCATCACCGGACCGACTCGTGTCCGCGTAATTATCCTGCTGCCCGAAGAATCAGAGATAGACGAGACTGAATGGCTACAGGCAGCAGCAGCCAACCCAGCCTTCGATTTCCTGAAAGATCCTGAAGAGGATATTTACACGCTTTCTGATGGGAGACCGTTCTATGATGATGGGTAAAGTCGTTCTGGTACCTTTTCCGTTCGATGATCTTTCTACTACCAAGGTACGACCTGCAGTCTGCCTGACAGATCCCATTGGCACGCATCGCCACGTTATCATGGCTTTTGTCAGCAGCCGAACACCAGCCGACCTACTGGAAACCGACCTGATACTGAATTCGGGGCAGGCAGACTTTACCATGACGGGGTTACGAGTGACCTCCACGCTCCGGCTGCACCGTCTGATGACGGTCACGACTGCGTTGGTTCGGCGGGAATTGGGCGAATTATCGCCCCGAATGCAGGATGAAGTGGTGAACCGGCTGCGGGGACTGTTTGGTCTGGCATAAAAACGATCACCAAAGCACAATCACGAGGTAATTCATGGAAACAAAAACATGGGGCGCTTGCATTGTAGCCAACCCCGCCGTCTGCCATGTCGAACCAACATTTCGCGGCGCACGTATCTTGGTTGTGGGTGTGCGGGAACAGGTTGAGAGCGGTATGGCGTGGGGGGCAATCATCAAAGAGTGGCGTTACGCAGTGACGAGAGATGCGATTGCCGAGGTGGTTCGCATGGCGCGTGAGGCGTTGGTTGCTTATGCGCCAAAGCTGGTTTCGGAGCAGGTAATTGCATGAATGTTCTGGACGAGAAACTCTCGGACCGCTAGCGGCAACTCTTGTGTAGTTGGCGGATCCGGGTTCGGCAGTTTGGTAACGAATTCAGCGGACATGCGATAAAGGTAGAAGGGTGGATGTAAAGAGTTGAACAGCAAGAGGGATGAACATGGTAGAGAATAATGTGGACACTGCCTTTTTCCATTTGTGGTTTCGAAAGTACGTAAAAGGTTTTTACTCGGATGATCCAGGAATCCAGGAGAATATCAGGCTTAAGGAAGCGCACACGTTACGTGTTTGTAAGGAGATTTTTCGATTAGGCAAGTCGCTTCATCTCACTGAAAGTGCACTTTGTCTGGCTGATATCATCGCATTGTTTCACGACATAGGTCGCTTTGAACAATTCAAGACATATCACACTTTTGATGACCGGGTGTCGGAAAACCACGCAGTTCTTGGGCTGAAGGTTTTGGAAGAGACAAATGTATTAAGTCGGCTCACAAAAGTACAACGTTCCATTGTTTGTAAAGCCATAGGATATCATAATGCACGTGAACTTCCCGATCCCGCGGATGAAACTCCTGGTTGTTTACTGTATTCAAAATTATTGCGGGATGCGGACAAATTGGATATATGGCTGGTTGTGACAACTTATTATACACAACGTCATCAGCATCGTAATCCTGCATTGGAGCTGGGACTTCCTGATACGCCTGAATATTCGCGTTGTTTTGTTGAGGATATTCTTAACAACCGGGTTTCAAATTCTCAGGGTTTGAAAACATTTAATGACATGAAACTCTTGCAACTGGGTTGGGTATTTGACATTAATTTTACTCAGACATTCATTCAGATCCGGCAAAGGCGGATTATTGAGAAGATCCTTGCTGATTTGCCTGATACTGAAGATATCCGAAAAATTCAAAACCATTTAAAAGAATATCTGAATGAAAGAATATCTGAAAAATAGGTGATTCCTGGTACCCGATATAAGAAGTAAACGATGTGTAAACGGCAGAAGAAATATCAGGATACGGGAATAAAGATAACATGACCACAACTTACTCCGCCCCCGGAAAAATTTATCTCTTCGGTGAACACGCCGTTGTCTATGGTAAGCGGGCGGTTGCATCCGCAATTAACCTCCGCACAGTCGCAACCGTCCGAGAATCGAACCAGACGAGGATCACCTCTTCTCTTGGAACAACTGGTATTGATTACATGGTGCACCCTTATATTTCGCGGTGCATTGAATCGCTCAGTGTTCCCGAGGTTTCAGTTATGATTGATTCTGATATTCCGGTTGGTTCCGGACTTGGGTCATCGGCTGCTGCGGTGATCGCGACGCTTGGTGCGCTTAACTCTGAGTTTGGTCTTGGAATGACCCGCGCAGAGATTGCGGAGGTGGGGCATGCGATTGAGCGGGAGGTTCAGGGTGCTGCGTCGCCGACTGACACGTTTGTCTCGACGATGGGTGGCACTATAATGATAACGCCCGGGGGGTTGTCGCCAGTGTCAGCGAAGTTGAGGTTGATTGACTGTGATATTGTGATTGGGGACACGCGGGAGTTTTCTTCCACAAAGGAACTTGTGGGGAATGTCGGGGTTCTGCATGAGCGTTATCCAACTGTCATGAACCCGGTTTTTGACATAATTGACAGTTTTGCAGAGGTTGGCGTGCCCTTAATTGAGAATGGGGATTACCGCGGGGTTGGAGAACTGATGAACATTAATCACGGGCTTCTGGACTCGATAGGTGTTGGGAGCGCGAAACTCTCCGCGCTGGTCTACGCCGCAAGAGATGCTGGCGCGTGGGGTGCGAAGATCACGGGTGCGGGTGGTGGTGGCTGCATTGTTGCGCTTGCCGATGAGGCGGCGGCGGATTCTGTCGTGCAAGCGATCGCTGATTCTGGAGGGCACGCGATCGCAACGAGCGCGAGCGAGGAAGGGGTTGCGGCACGGTGAGCAAAACCGTGTAGCCACACACAGCAGACAGGGGATGAAATACTAACTAACGGGGGGTGATCCGGATGAAACTTGATGGAAAGAACGCGGTGATAATCGCCAGGAAATATTTTGAAGAGATGAAAACTCATCATTGTTTCATGTTTTAAACGGTTAAAACCAGTTATAACGACAAAGAGGAACATTGGATTGTGGATTGCGATGTAAAAGATATTTTTGAGGTGGACAGCAGAGAATATCTGGTGCGGGTCAGAGATGATGATGCGATCTCCGATGTTGAAATGAAACCGGCTCTTTGACAATTACCCGACTTTCAGTATTGGAACAAACATCTTTTTTGTTGTCGCGATTTTAGAGGTTTTTCGCTGCAGGGACGTGGGTGATCTAAATATCCTCCTGCCAGATTAGGTAGTAGTATCGGGGGGAGATGCTCTGATAAAACAGGTAAAATAAAACAGCAGAGAGTGCAGAGGGGTGTAACCGGTTTTAATATGGGTGATTTGTGGGTGATAATTGATGATATGGCTTTGTGTCCTATGTGGTTTATTTTTTTGTGAGGAATGGACTGAAAATAAGTGTTTGGTGACCGTGAAAATGTATCTCCTGCTGTGTGACTTATTTTGAGTGGTGCTTTTTGCGTTTCACCAAAACCGGGTAATCAGTGAGTGCGAAGCAGCTTGTAGATGAATCCTGCCGGTGTAAACAAGAAAATAGCCGTGGTGGGCGCGGAGGTTCGCTGAGATACGGAGCCTCTGCATCCCTCTCGCGTACTTGGAGGTTAGATTCCTGTTTGGCTCATGCAGGGTCCTGGCGAGGGGGGCGCTAGTCCTCCAAAGTGTTTACAATCCAGTGGACTCCAGAAATACTTATTATGCCTCATATAATGGAGATGCTTGGAACGACGCGGGTCACTGTGAAGGATGGGCGGGTTATTGATGTTGGTGAGCCTTGTATCAGGTGGTGTCCGCTTTTTGATAAGGTGCATAGTATAAAGGAGATTACTGTGGGTGCGGTTCGTGCGAACATGGAGTTCCGGATAGCGGAACTCGGGATGTTCACGTCTGCTCGGGATCTTGATGTGGATGTTTTCGTGAATTTTGGCGCGTCGGAGGTGATGATGACGGGGCTTCGCACGGGGCTTATTGATACGACGGTTACTGCGTGTGATGGTGCGGGCACGGTTGTAACAGATAATCCGGGGCTTGTTCAGGGTATGGGTGCACAGATATCGGGGCTTGTTGAGACTGAGCCGATCCGGGAGATTATTGAGGGTATTAGGGAGCGTGGCGGGGTGGTTGTTGATGAGGGTGTGGCAAGCATTGATCCGGTTGTTGGCGTGCGTTGTGCTGCTGAATCAGGATATGGGCGGATTGCAGTCACGGTTGTTGATCCGGGCACGGCGTTTGAGATCAGGAAGCTTGAGTCTGAGCTTGGTGTAACAACGATCATTATTGCTGCGCACATCACGGCGCTTTCCAGGTCAGAGATTGTGGATCTGTTGGGGTTGGTGGATATTGTAACAGGCTGCGCATCAAAGCATGTTCGTGATCTTGTGAAGCCGCTTGCGCAGGTTGGAACCGCGATTCCGCTGTTTGCATTGACAGTGGATGGAAAAGATCTCTTGATCGAGCGGGCGAAAGAGATTGTGACGCCGGTTATGATTAGCACGGCGCCGCTTCCGGTGTTGCCGGATGAGCGGCAGCCGGTGTAGATCAGCTAAACACATACACGAATCCACAGGTGATCAATCAGAAAAAAAAGCCGCAGAGAAGGTCTCTGCGTTACAGGCTGGATGCGGTCATAACCTTGATCGCGGTTGGGTGTTTGGTGATGTGTCCTAGTTCAACTCCGACAAGACATTTAACGTTTTTTTCAGCGGCGATGTCCAGTATTCGTTGGGTAACCATCCCATCAAAGACCACGCTTTCAATGTTATCGTTACATGATTTCAGTGAAGATGCTAGATCTCGCACAGCGACTTCGTTGATGATGTTGGTGTCGCTATCAAGCAGCCGCGCGTTGCTTGTGTTCAGGAGGTCTTTTGCGTGTGGCTGTAACTCGGAATCGGGTTCTGGCTTCTCTACCGCGCGAGGTTTTACAAGAACTTTTTTACGTGGTTCTGCGCCGTAGCGTTTTTTCTTTGTGTCCGGAGCTGGCTTGTAGCTGATTATTGCCTGTTCGACTGGCTCTTTTTGGCGTAGTGCGGTTACGATCTCCTTCTGAACGAGGTCTTCGACGCATTTGCCGTCAGGAGCGCGTGCGACAAAATCAAGATCGGCTACCTGCAATAGTTCCTTGATGATCAGCTCTCCTCCACGATCCCCGTCTGTGAAAGCGGTGACCGTTTTTTCTTTGCATAGTGGTATGATTGCGTCGGGGATGCAGGTTCCGCCAACGGCGATCGCGTTTTTGATCCCGTATCGTAGTAGAGTGAGGACGTCTGCGCGCCCTTCCACGATGATGATTGCATCGGAGTTCAGCACGTTGGGACCTGAGGGAAGTTTGTCCTTGCCCCATACGGTGATCTCTTCAATTCGCACAGCTTTTTTGACTTCTTCGGTAATTCCCTGGCTTTCCAGGACTGTTTGATCGAACATGTCGGTCAAAACATACTTTGCTTTTTCAATGATCTGTTTTCTTTTTGAAGCACGCACATCAACAACTTTTTCAAGCGTTATGTGTGCGATGCACGGTCCGACCCGGTCAATTGTCTCGAGTGATGCTGCTAAAATGGCAGTTTCGATGCGGTCGAGGCTTGATGGGATTGTGATTGTTCCTGTGGACTTACCGGCTTTAGGAGCAATGCTCACATCGATTCTCCCGATTCTCCCGGTTTTCTGAAGGTCGCGTAGATCAAGGTCGTTGCCCAGTAGCCCCTCGGTCTGCCCAAATACCGCCCCAACTACATCAGGGCGCTCAACGATCCCTTCTGCGGTTATTGCAGCTCTAATGACATATTTCGTTGTATCTGAATCTTGCATGTAAATCACCTCTGAAAAAATAGTCGTATGATTGTGCCACTCGCATTGATGTGTTCACGGCTACGGATACTGTGATGCATTGTTACGGTATCACTCTTTCTTATTACGTGAACGTTTCACGAACGCGATCTGATGATTAGCCCATCCTTCCCCGCCCTGCAAGCCCGACATGACCCACAGAAATGGTTTGCAACAGATTTTGAGGTGTTTCGGGCTATTGCAAGTATTATAATCGTTGACTATTTTTTTATTGGATCTGGTGCATCATGCACCATTAGTATATCCATCTATGGGCAACACTATAATAACGTTACGGTTCCTAAAGGTTGTCACTTTTTATGGTGTTTAGGTGATATCCTCGGCGGTGGTGTGGACGAATAAACTCAAATATAAGCTCTTCACGGTTCCAGGGGGTGGGTGGCTGGAGATTAAGGTGACCCAAGTCGGGGCGCGTCATGGTGATGAAATTCTTTAGTATTTAGTATAGATAATTAACCACAGATGTCACAGCGGGACACCGAATGTTCGTATCAGCCATTACTCGTAAAGCACAACTTAAAACAGATTGCTTTTCTCTGTGACCCCTGATCCAGGCGCAAGTTAACAATCCCAAATCACCCGAACCCGTGCAGGATAGCAATTAAGTATTGCTCCGCCAGATATGAATCGTTGCAGCACCGATGCAACCCCTGTATCATTGATGCTACAGACATGTGGCGTGACCAAAAAAACCGTGACTGGAATGCTGTGACCATGACCCTACCAAAACTCCTCTTCGAACTTTCTGGCAGCACAAGGCTCGAGATACTTCATGCGCTTGAGACTGCGCCCCTGACGTTCACAAAGATTGTAGACCGGATGAAGATAACATCATCCGAAGCATCCCGCCAGATCGAGCGCCTCTCAGGGATGAACTTAATCGAGAAACGTGCCACAGGCAACTACGCAATAACCCCTCTCGGAGTGCTCATGCTCTCGTTTCTGCCCGGAATTGACTTTGTCCACAAGAACCATGACTTTTTCCTCGCCCATGACACCGCACCGATCCCACATGAACTTGTCATGCGGTTTGGCGACCTATCTGGCGCCACATTCATCAAGGGCACAATTGAGGCGATGAATTTCATGCAGGAGAGGCTGCGGAATGTGGAGCGGTATCACTGCGGGATGGTGGATGGTTTGATTGACTCGATAATCCCAATGGTCGTTGAGAGGGCGAAGTCAGGCGTTACCTTCAGAGCGATCCTTCCCGAGACATATCGTGAGAAGATCTCTATGGTTATGGATGGATACAGGACTGCGGATGCAACCATGCCGCCACACATAATTGAGATCAGGACACTTCCGATTGTTCCGATATGTGGTGCGGTAACCGATCGTGGAGGCGGGTTCAAACTACCATTCACAGATGGCAGCATGGATCATTCGACAATGGTTGTGGGGGATGATCCCCTGTTCTGCAGGTGGTGCCGCGACCTGTATACGCACTACTGGGCGCGGGCAGATCCAATATGACGGGCAGGTCCGGTGCCAGGCTACAGAAGTATCTGCTCAATTATCTCTGCGGCATCCCGAACAAACTTCGGGCAACGAGTAGTGAAGAGTTCATTCTCTTCTGCAAGTCTCATCCCTTCAGAGGTGCTTATATCACATCCAAGTAATTCTCTGCACGTAATCGATCCATTACGAGACTTAAATTCTTGAGCGAATTCCTTAACAAGACTGTGGGCTTTCGCTCTCCGCTGCTCGTCATCTGCCAGGGTCATCCCATACTTGAGCCATATAAGCATGAACGCACCATTGACGTGCTCCCCGTTCTGAAGAGCGAGGAATCTTTGTGCAGTGTGTGTTGCCACTTTCATGCTAACACCCACAATGGGTCCGCCATAGCCCAGTTACTGCTACCCGGAGGCTCACAGTTATTATTCTGTTCAATGTTTGCGACGCCGTTCACATCTGTATTTATGGACACACCCCGATCGGGGCATACATCTAATCCTCGGTGTTTTCTACCGTTTTTGTGGATTACTTCGCATAAACAACATGTGTTGGAGGAGGGGGTACTATAAAAACATTTTGCACGTTCAGAAAGGCGGGGGCGGGCTATCCCCGCTCTGAAGAGCGAGGCTTGCGCTGCCCCCTGCGCCCCCGATACTGTCACCGCACCACACGTTTCACCAAGATGCCTCATTCCCCCACCGAAAGCTCCGGAAACCTTTAATGCCATTTCATGATCCAGACCGAATCGTTCACTATAAGCCGAAAGCACTGCCTGGGAACAGCTAAAACCATCTTTAAAACAAGAAACCGCATGTTCTACTTCATCCATCACTTAAACCTCCAGCTTTCACATCTTCTTCTTTCACCTGCAAGCACCAGGACGTCGCTGAACATCGAGGACACGTGAGCGATTTCCTTGCGGGAAAAGGAATATGCGGACTGAAAAACTCCGCTGATACGGATCTTTCCGATCGCTTAAAGATATGACCGCATCTCCGGCACTTCCAGGTATGTGTATTCCACTGCCACCTCACAAGCAAGAACAATCCGGTGAATGACACGGTTAAAACAATGAAAACCGATAACCACGCGGGATAATGCGTTGCAGGTAAAATAATTGTGATCAATGCCACTATAAACACGAAAACAATTAGTGGCAGCCAATCCCGGATATTTTCGGTCATCCGCACACACATTTTTATTTATTAGACGTGTCCCCATATAAAATGCAACTTTTGCGGCAGGTCATTCAGGGTTTGCAATTCCCCCATACTTAAGATCAACATCAGGAAGATCATCCCATCCACAGGGGGTGTCACATATGTGGTGCTTGGGTCATATCCTTGCAGGTGGTGCGGTTGGATGAGCTCAAATATAGCATGAAATCTCTTGAATGAATCGAGTTCTTTGGTAAATAACCTGTAATCTGTGTCCATCTGTGAAATCTGTGGCTGACAAAAGTTTTTAGCCACAGATTAACACGGATCACACAGATTTATCTTGCAACTCACTTGAATAGATTCGTGGAATCTCGTGTAACTCCAGATGGCGTGACAGTCTCCATCCACACCAATCTCGCACTCAATGAGTAGCAATCCGATGTCTGATGCAAATGTTTATATAGTATGTACGTTAATTCAAAGTACAATGTACGTAAGATCGTACATTACGAGGCAAACATAGCAAACATAGGAGAGTGCAATGGACACAAAAATGATAAAAAACCGGAAGTATATAAATGAACATAGAAAACATATACAACGATATGCTCAAATTGAAAGAGCAGGTAAAAGAGTTGATTTACAACGAGAGATATGCCATTCAATGGCATCACATACTGTCACACCACCCGAATATCACGGAGAGTGACATAATAAACGGACTGTTATATGGATTATACAAACCAGATCAAGAAATAGACGGAAGATACATATCATGGTCTCGAATGAATTATCCGCCAAGACTTATCCGCATCGTATTCAAAGTTGATGAAACCGATGCCGGTAGTTTTGTGAGGGTGATAACAGCGTTCGACGAGGAATGATGCAAAAACAAAAATATGAACCCAAAAAACGAAAATGTGCCGAAAGCGGCTGACATCCCCACCATAACCCCCGAGATGGTAGAGGAAACGAATATTGAGATCGCAAAAAGACGTGCGGGCATACCAGGGTCACCTCTGAAGAATATCGCAGATGCACCCTGCCCGGTATGTGGCTTGCAGTCAGTGAGTTTTGTGGATGATCTTGTATTTGAAGTGGTGCTAACTGGTGAGCGGATCGTGATTCCGAACTTATCCGGGATTCGATGCTCAAGCTGCGGGGATTTTGCATTTGATGCCGTTTCATCGAAGATCATTGATGAGCACACCGGAAACAAACCCGCGGGCGGCTACGAATGCCGGATATCGACAGTTGGCGCAGGAAAACTTGGGATGTACTTTCCGAAAGATGTTCTCAGGGTCATGGAGATCACAAAGAAAGTCAAGGCGATTGTGACGCCGCTTTCACGAAGGAAGATGATTGTGGAGTTGTATCCGGAGTGAACCGGGTCGTCCCGCAACTTTGTTCTCTTAATTCCACAAGTTCACAGTCACTGTATCAGAGTCATCGTGTTGACACGATCTTCACAACATCTCGGTCTTCAAGCTCTCTTCCCATCCGCATCTTTCGTCTGGCATCAACCGCATGTAGAAAGCCCTCTCCGATGTCGGTGTGCACCTGATATGCAAGATCGTGTGCGGTGCTGCCCCGTCGCATCAGGAAGGCATCAGGAAGGATGTTTCCTTTTTTGTCCGCGAATTTTGATTCGTCTTCAACGGGATATGCCACGATCTGGTCCAGGAGATCAAAAACTGCCGCATTGATGCACCGCTGTATGCCGGTTCCGCCCATTGTCCCGATCATGTCCTGGATCTTATCGAGAGCCTGTGTTTGCGCACCTGTGAGGTCTTTTGAGATGATTTCAAAGCTTGAATCGCCGGGTAGGTAGGAGATCGCGCCGCTCCGGTCTGCCATGCGCAGCGCAAGTTCTGCTTCGGCGGATGTTGGGATTACGGTGTAGCCAAGTTCGCATAACCTACGGATATTCTCTTCAGGTGCGATGTCAGCCTTGTTTGCTGCGATGATCATGGGTTTGCTCTCTCTGCGGAGCAGGTCTGCAAAGTCCCGTACATCGGAATCCTCCCATTTGTGCAGGGGTGTTGTGCAGGTCTCGTTGAAATGGAAAAGGGCTGTTTTTGCCTGCAGGATACTTATGCCAGCGCCAGCGAGTTGTTCGGCGATCACAACCTCTGCTTTCAGGTTTTCTGCGTGTATCTTTTTTGATAGCCGGTTCCAGTTCCGGCTGAGTATTGAGGATAGCCACAAGGCAAACTCGCGTTCAAGAAACTCGATGTCCCCAACCGGATCATGCTCGCCGGGATTCACGGGGTTGCCCTCAATATCGGTTCCGCCTGAGGCATCGACTACGTGGATGATTGCCTGCGCCTGACGCAGGTTGTCAAGGAACGCATTGCCAAGACCCCGTCCCAGGTATGCGTCAGGCACGAGACCCGCGACATCAATTAGATCAATTGGCACAAACCGGATGCCGTTTCGGCAGTTTGTGCATCTGGCATCAAGGTCGGTGCACGGGCATTCAGTGCGCACATAACCAATTCCGTGATTGGCATCAATGGTGGTGAATGGATAATTTGCAATTTCAATGTCCGCAAGAGTTGCGGATTTGAAGAACGTTGATTTCCCGGAGTTTGGTTTTCCTGCAAGTGCTATCGACATCGGCATGACGATGACTTGTTGTCGGGCTCCGGATAAATAACTTGCGATGCTATACTTCACACCGACACAAACCAGAGATTTTTCAAATCAGTCGATACGTAATTCGTGGGATTTGTCCATTCGTATATTTCATGGTAAAATCACGAATTTAGACGAATATCGCGAATTACACGAATCTACACCCACATAATCCATTTATTATACTTGAAAATTTGGATTATTCCGTATGAGTGAAATTTAGGTCCTTGTTTTTGTAGGCATCGTCTTTGGTCTGCCGATAAACAGCGCAGTTTATGCAGCGTGCGCAAGTATAGCTAAACACGTATCCGCTTCAAATTAAGTGGTGACCGAGGTACTATCCAAAAAATCGGTGAATTAGGATAATTATTGTAGATGCGGGTTTCATAAATTTACGCTGGTATTACGTCAAATCAGTGAAATCCGTGTTAATCTGTGGCTTACAATGGCTTTTAGCCACAGATTAACAGTGATAAACACAGATTTCGGTTTTTACGCATATCTTTTGGAAAGACTGAAGATTGGGTTCCACCATACTTTTTAAGGTGGATACCTAAACCATGTGCATTCAGGGTAACATTGACGCAAGCAATCGCGGATGATGGCATGATCCGGTGGCTCTGTCCAACCGAGAACGAACCAGTTCCATGCGACCTGATTCCGGAACTTTTGACAGTTGCGCTCTTTGTTGTTGTTGTTGGGTTGTTGTTGGGTTGTTGAGGATTGACTGATGTAGGTGGATCGGGCAATTAGGTCAGCTATTGTGATTAGCCCGGGTGGCGATGCAGGATAGCCCCTCTGAGATGACCGGCAACATCCCCCATCTTGGCAGATCCACATGCTGCAAGCATATTAGCAGTTCTGATCAGTGCGGATTGTTTTTGTTCGTGCTCTCGCGTCTGATAGACCCGTATTGCCCGGAGAAAGTCGATTTTCCGAAACTCAGGCCAGAACGGCGCGCAGAAATAGGCTGCACACTCGCTTCCGTTCGCCTGCCACGGAAGAAAGTTCGAGGTGCGAATGTCGCCGCCGGTTCGTATGATCAGGTCAACATCAGAGTCAGCGACGCCGTTTGTGTACATGTGACATGACACAACCGACTCATTGATGTCATCAGCCCGCAGCTCACCTGCTTGAACCTTGCGTGCCATGTCCTGCACTGCATCAAGGATCTCACGCTGCCCGCCGTAAGCGACTGCAATGTTGAGGTGGAGTCCATCATAGTTACAGGTAACCTTTTCCACACGCCTTATCGCGTCCTGAAGGTGAGTGGGCAGTAGATGCACCTCGCCGATCGCCGAAACCTTCATTCGTCTTTCGTGAGTGCGAGGATCATCTGCAAGTTCGCATAGTTTTTTGGCGATGATCTCAAATATCTTCGCACGCTCAGGTTCCGGGCGCGAGAAGTTCTCGGTTGAGAACGCATAGATCGTGGTCTGCTGTATCCCGAGTTCCCAGCACCACTCAAGAAACTGCTCTGTGGTCCTGGCACCATAGATATGCCCGTAATACCGCACGATCCGCACGCGATCCGCATACCTGCGATTCCCATCCATGATCACGGCAACGTGACGCGGCACACCGTGTTTCTTGACCTCATCGGTTAGTAAACGTTCATAGCCATAGTACAGCGTCTTACGAAGCACGTTATTCAGCTCTCTGGTATTTTCATCTTTTTTGTGGTGGCGGTTCTCCGGGTTGGAGGTCCGCCAGGATCGTTACGATTCTATGAGCAATAGGTTCTGTTGTGTAAATAGTGTTTGCCAGCAATGGCACTACCTTAAGCGGATATCCCACCTCCACGTAATTCGTTGCGAGCTTCGTTCCGTGGTTTGGTGAGTAACGGGTAGGGTTTACGTCGGCGTTTGACGGCACGTGGTTCACT
>RXIK01000106.1 GCA_004211975.1 Methanosarcinales archaeon
TTATATCAGTTTTTATCACGAATAGCGCGTTTGGACAAATGACACGAATTTATTCCGGTTCAGCATTCGTGAGATTCGTTCATTCGTGACATTCGTGATCTCTAAGCACTTAATATCACACCACCACAATCCATCTACGAGACACTTACAACGCGAATTACCAGAGAGCCATTTGTTAATCGTGCATCTGCGTTCATTTGCGTGCATCTTCGGTTAATAGAATTAAAAGAAGCTATGGTAACCGGAAATTAATGAAATCATTAACATATAGGGATATTTCTTATTTATTTGACGTGTAGGAACGTATAAAAATAAACCCCATTTTAAGGGTGGTTTTTAATAAAACTTTTGTGAAAAGTTTTAGTGACTGCTCAGGTACCTAAAAACACCATCGTATTACTTCTCTATATCCACACTGCTTGACTCGGAACACAACCTGAGCTAAACCTGGAATTTCTTGCTGGAAAGTACAGAATCGCAGTCGTGTGACCAATCCGCATACCTGAGTAGTTACAAGTTTTTTGATTTGTACTGTATATTGATTTAGCGGGGGTTGCTGAAGAGCCTGGTTTTCATTGTGGATTGAAGGGGGCAGGGTGACACTCTATTTACACTGGTGTGATGTGGATATCCGGTTACACTTGGCTGTTGTGTTGTGATGTTCTGCATCATATCACAAGACCATTCCATGAATCGAAATATTTAAGTACTATGACCTACGCTTACTAAATTGTGTTTGTCGATATATCGATAAATACGCGCATGGGATGAGGATACGACCATCATGTGGAGGATGGTCAGAATATTGTGCGCGATACTTGCTCACTTGCCGATCTACGTTGCAGACATCCCTGGCAGGTGCGCCAAAAAAGGAGGAAATATGACCAAACGTATACGAATACTGGTTGTGCTCGTGGTCATGGCGTTTGCCATGCACGCAAGTGCAGAGACTGTTGAGATGCGGGGCGAAGTTGTGGATGCAACATTCCAGATAGCTCCGTTTACATGGACTGCCCCAAATTTTGGTGGGCTCTATTATGATGTGGACCGGAACCTGATGTCTGATGCGCTCACATCGACCGCCACAGCACCGGACGCAATCAACTGCGGTGATCTTGTCTACACGGCGTACAGGGTTGAGTCGGGCTATGCGAACCCGGATATTGGCGGATACTTCGCAGTTGGGTGGTTTGGACAGAAATGCATGGCGATCAATGGTAAGCCATACGTGTTATCGCCAATCATTTGTGAAATGGACACGAACGACAGAATAGTGCTCATACCCGATGAAGAATGGTACATTGGAAACGAGTATTGTCTGATCGCAAGGGAGATCGATCCTGAGAGCGATAAGGTCTGGCTTGCACTTGAAAAGGATGGCGTGGAGGTGGACGCCGCAGTTATCCATCCGCGAAGTGATGGAGATTGCTTTAACAACAACATGTTGATTAACGGCTCCCCCGGAGCATACACTGTTAAGATGGCTGCCGTCTCGACGGCGAGCACCTTTGTATATCAGAAGGACATCGGCATGGAGGATGACGTGCCCATCTTCAGCGTGTATGTGGAGGCGATCTTCCGCGGCACCGATACAAATGCTGTGCAACTCAAGTACGCAATCTTAATCGACGATGATCCGGTCAAAGTTATCAATGGTGGGGTTGGCATGATGGATGTGGATGCGGTTACGTCCGAATCGGTGCGACTGAGTAGTGACCAGCGCATCCCGCTCACACCTGATTCTGATGTCAACGTCGCAGAAGGTCTCTGGCTCCATGTTGCTGATGACATGGACAATGATGCGGTGCGTAATCACAGGTATTACCCGTATCTTCTGTATGAATGTGCTTCGTCCGGATCAAACCCCACCCCACCTCCACCACCTCCACCACCACCTCCACCAGTGACAACGGAGATCGAGGGGATGCTGTATGCAGGTCAGGGAATAGAGATCGAACACAACATACGAATCGAGTTAGTCGGCACGAGTGGTGACCCGGAGAGTGCGGACTTCAGAATATCCAGTTACCGGATGCCGGAAAGCCTGATCACGATACCCCGGGGAGACTCGTCGACTGAATTCATACATCTCTACGATACGTCCAGCGGTGAACTCATAGAGCTTGATGTGATCCGGGTCTCTGGCGACTCGGTCCACCTTATGATCACCACTCCATGGGACTGGAGGGTGACTGATCGGTACATCGCAAGGGTTGATGAGGTTTCAATCCGCGGCGAGGTTGTGGAACCAACCGGTGAAGAGATCAGGGGCATCATCTGGGACGCCTCCGATTTTACAGCTCTCGGGTACGATTTCAATTATGACGCCGCAACCGAGATACTTGCTATTGTGCCAGGCACAGTATCCCAGAACGACAGGACTATCGATGTGGGCTATGTTGAGTACGGAACATCGACAAGAGACACCAACTTCAAATACGGCGCGTGGGGATCGTACAGGACGATCAGTTTCATGGCAGAGGACCGCCTTGCAGGATATGGCGAAGGCACTGATTGTGCGATCACGGACGGGACTATCAGCCTGATCTCACGTGGCATGTTGAGCAGGGTTCTGATCGATGAAGACAAGCAACACATAATCGCATCCGGCGCATCACTTCAACTGGAAGAGGACTATGAATTAAAGATCGTGCAGCTTGACTTCAATGGCAGTAAAGCGCAACTCGAGCTGCTCCGGAACGGGCATAGTGTTGACACCGAGATCGTGGATGTGCCAGATACGTTCGTGTACAGAAAGGACCTTGGGAAACTGGACGACGTCCCGATCATTACGGCACATATCGACGCCATACTTGCAGATCAGCCCAGCGTCGCAATCAACGGCATCTTCCAGATATCAGAGGAGTACATCTCTGTAGAGGCTGGTAATGTGTACAGCAAGATGGAAATCGGGGATGTTTCCAGCGACGGGATTGGGATGACAAACATATACCCGATTCATCTGTTAAAAGGTGACACAACCAAACTTATGGGCAACATCAATTTCGTTGTTGCCGATAATGAAACACTGCGGTTTTCACCTGTCGTGGAGCTGACCGCACCGGGCAACTGTGAAGTTCGCGGTGCGGTAGCGCGTCCGGATGCGGACATGAACGATGGATTCGCCTGGAACGCATCCAACTTCGCGGCTCTCTGGTACGATTTCGATTCCGGTACATCCACTGAGACCCTCACAATCAACTCACTGAACGGGCGTGTGATTGAGGATGATATGATGACCTACATAACGCACCCGGTGTATCAGCAGTACGCGATCAATGAGGCATACAACGATGTGATGATCGATAGCGAGACCGGGTACACCGCCACCGGCTGGATCACCGAGAAATATGTGTCACCAGGTGGTAGAGCGGACATGCTGCATCGACTGCTCGTGGAATTCGAGGGCGACGACAGGAAGACCATGGCAGTTGGCGAACCGTACGATCTTGGCGCAGGGTTCACGCTCACCCCCCAGCAGATCGACCTCGACGGGAACAAGGTGTGGCTCACATTCGCAAGAGATGGCGTGGAGATCGACAGCGAGGTGATTGATGCATCACACGGTTCGTCGAATCAGGATCGGACATTCATAGCCTATCTCGAAGATGCGGATGGTGAAGATGAGATTGCGGTCTTCCACTGCTATGTGGATGCCGTGTTCAGAGGAACCGACTTCAACATTGTTCAGATAACTCATGTCTTCCTGATCGACAATTTCTGCACAGAAATCAGCACTGGTGATATTTACGGTGCCATGGAGGTAGTATTTACGGATTATGATGAGATCGTCCTTGCAAACCATGTGATGCCAACCATTCTTGAGCCGGGCAGCAGACAAAGGGTCATGGGCAACATATATCTTAAAACAGCAGACGATGAGACCGCCATCAGATTCTACCCGGCGGCTGAGTACACGATAGGGCAAGATGATCCACCCGGCAACCCGGATCCGGAGGTGTGATGCTATAGTTCCATGAGTCCACAAGTATAGTGGTGCCAATTACAGGGCACCACACTTTTTTTGTTGAATCAGGCAGATCTAATAGCTGCGCACCACAGCATCCAGCTTAACTTTCAAAAAAACAGTAAATTAGCATCCGGACTTTTAGCTCATAGCTATTTTGTGAGACTTTTTATTATTTTCTGGTTACCCGGGGTTGTCTTGTGTAAGTACAACTGATAAAATTGAGTGCTATCGATCTGAAAAGTCATTTACATCGTTAATCTGTGAAATCAGCGTTCATCTGTGGCTAAAAGTTTTATTTGCCACAGATTAACACTGATTTCACTGATTTCGGAAGTCATATCATGCCACTGTTTGCAGGATTGGCATCGTGTTGTTCAACCGACCAGAACAAATTAAAAAGTCTCTCTTTTGTAGGGGTAACTGGAAATTCAAGCACCCCAATCAAAGATAAATCATGATCATGAAACTCCGGAGGAATTTATAGACTTACTCGAAAACAAGTGCACAGTCAAATACCGGCTTTCCAAACTTAACTTTCCAACCCCATAATAACACCATAGAATCAAAAACGCCAGCGGACAATCACGGGCATGCCAAGACAGCCAACCGAGGACGCTGGCAGCATCACGCCAAAGGTCCCACTTTATTTTTTTTACTTCACCAATCCCATAACCAAAAAACAGAACAATGCAAACGAGACGCCCCCGGTCCACCAAAACAGTCAGCGAGTAAAGTGACCCTCACCCAAGCGCTCAAACGGGGCTGATGTGCCCCCCACGGTTATAGCGAGGACACTAACACAGAATCTCTTTGTCTCTAAGTGCGCTTTTTATCACGTCAAGTTCGCTCTCGATCTCCCCAAATTTGCGGTCCATATAAGTCTTCATGTCTTCCCGCAATCCACGGATCTCCGCGGTGGTCTCATCCTGCTTCCCAATCATCTCATCCTGCTTCCCAATCATCTCATCCTGCTTCCCAATCATCTCATCCTGCTTCCCAATCATCTCATCCTGCTTCCCAATCATCACATCCTGCTTCTCAATCATCACATCCTGCTTCTCAATCATCATACCCATCTTGGAGTTGAGACCTCCAAATCCAGCTCTCATAACATCGATCATTTCCTTAAGATAGTCCGATGCCTTATCCAGCCGCTCATCGGTCTCTCCACCTCCAACAAGCTTGTAGAAGTCAGCGAAATCACCGGTGGCATCCGCAAACTCAACTTCAACATCAGCAACATTAATAAGCGTGTTTTCAATTCGTATCGCATCAAGAAACGCTTCAAAACCACCGTTTTCACTTTCCGCGATTATCCTGACCCGCCCATCATCAAGATTCTGGATGAACCCGGTCAATCCGAAGTCTTTTGCGATCCTGATGACCTTCGCCCGGTAACCCACATTCTGAATCATCCCGGAAACCGTGGCTCTTATCTTATTCATCAAACACACTTTTTCGCGGGCGATCATAAACTTTGTGCTGCTTGACCTGCTTGCACGATGCAACTTCCAGTGATCTAGCGAGAGCTCGCAGGCGGGACTGACAGCGAACAACACGGCAGACCAGGGGCGTATCTGCATCGAACAATATGATCCTGGGAAACGCCCGCCCACCAGCTCATGTGGTTATGCGGCTATCGCTCATGCTCGCGCTTTCTTTTGCTTCAGCCAACCATACACAGACCGCTTGCACGGAAAAATAGGTGATCTCAGAGCAGCACGGCAACAATGATCGTCACCCACATCGCGATCCGGACACCAAGCACTTACTTGAGGTTGGAATCAATCTTTGTGTTCAACCGAACATTCATATCGACAATTCACTCATTAACTCCAAGTTCCATCGCGGCGATCCGTTCGTTGGTCTCGTTGATGCGCTCATTGATCCGAACATAAATATCGTATGCGTGCGTCCACCTCACCAAACCGCTTACCCAGGTCATCACGCAGTTCCCCAAGGCTCGTACGCGTCTCAGCGCGTAGCCCGGCAATATCAGCCCGGAGGTTCTGCTGCCCCTCACGCAACATGTCAAAAACACGATCCTGATTCGTGATCATGCCCTCAAGAACGCTCACCCGTTCTTCGATGGTTCTTCTCAAATATCCAACTGCCGGATTCGGTGGATCAGCGACTGCGGCACATAAGATGTTTGTACGATCAAGTCAGCTCGCGGGCAGGATATCTGGAAAACATAAAATGGGGTACGATGTATTGACCCTTGCCAGCTAACCACATCCTCACTAAGCACATTCATCAGCGGCTCAACCGCCAGCTTGCCGACTTCATCAAGCACACAGGCAGCAGGCAAAGCCGCATTCACATCACCAAACGCTCGTATCAAATGCTTAATCGCCCGCGCATCATCAATCCTGTCAAGTATCCCGACAGCATCCCCGCGTACCTTCCGGTCATCGTCGCCAAGCAATCGGGTCAGTGCTTCTATGTGTTCGTTCACATCCACCGATCCTGACAAGTTCCTTGACAGCTCTTTGGCGTACGTTCTTATCCTGAGCTCTGAGCGCTGTGATAAGTGGCTCTATCGCTTTAACATCACTAATCTCACCAGGTTTCCGGATCACACCACCACGTGCCTTCAGTTTGTCATCTCCAAGCGATTTGGTCAGTGATTCTATGAGTTCGTCCACAGTGATCACCTCGGTTCCGTCTTTTGAACTCAAGGTAGGTATGATTCACGAAACTCCGTAACAACTGATCCGGACACTCTGCAACCCGGGCACCCCCACATCCTCTTCGCACATCCGGATTCTCGACTTCCCTCGCGTGCTTCTCGGTAAATGTCCACCCCGGCTCGGCAGCCCTCCTCCCACCATTATGTACGTTGGCAGCTCCAATTGTACGAAAAAGTATCATACTAAAAAGGTAACTGCTCAGGTATGGTGATTGGTCGCCCGATTGCGATTCGGTACTTTCTGGTAAGAAAAAATAACCGCGGAGGGCGCAGAGGAACGCAGAGTGTTTAACCGTTTATTTCCCCTCCG
>RXIK01000107.1 GCA_004211975.1 Methanosarcinales archaeon
TGGAGTTGCAGAATATGTGCGGCTCTTAATTATGGGGGATGTGTTTCTGCCCCATGGTTTAACTGTTCGCCCATTACCCCCTGTTCGTAATGATCTTGTTGTGGGCATGCTTGTGTGGTAGCGTTTGCGCGGTAAGCTTGCATGACAACGTGGAAAATCGGAAAGTCCGGGTTCCGGATCAACTGCCCGGATTTAAAACGGTTTAGCGGTATCTCATTGGATGTGTGGCTGTGAACCTGTGAGTGTCAGGTTTATGCGTTTGGTATTCTCTGTAATTGTTCGGGTTTTCGCTTAAAACCTAATTTTTTTAGGGTAGTTCATTTGTGCACCTAACTGGCATAGGTGTTGTTTAGGTGTACCTAATGAGGGGTCGATAACATGCGCAGGATTAGTAACACAAGAGATCTGGTGTATAGAATTGTGAGGTGTATTGCACCTACTCTGGTGGGTGGGAAGCCGGCAACGGTGATGAACATCTCAAATGAAAACGGCGGGCTACTTGATGTGTGGGACCGTTCCAGGGCAGACATCTTCACAGGATCCCAGATTGATTACTACGAATTGAAACGAACAGATAAAAATGCGATTGTCATATTCTTCAATCGCAGCCAGTTAGACCGATTGCTTGCGAGAATACAGGTACTGCGATTCCTGTCTGACTGTGGATACGAATCAGGTTCTGCAGGTTCCCTTGGCGTTGATTATGTGTTGAGCGTGCTTAAACATAGATATGCAGCGGGGTGCCCGCATGAGATCGGAATATTTCTTGGAATTCCGTTAAAGGACGTTAAAGGATTCATGGGCTTAAGCTCCCTTAAAACCACAAAACGCGGGATGTGGTGCATATACGGAAACCCGAAAGTGTCAGAAAAGCGGATGAACGAATACCGTCACGCGAAAAACATGGTGGCTGGACGGCTCTTCGCAGGTGAAAACCCATTTAACATTATCAGAAATGGTGAAATTAGGGTTTTTGAATTATCCTAATATTATTAGGGTATAGTACTTGTACACCTAACAATGTATCATATAACCTAACCGCGCCAATAACGGCAACAAATCAAAAAATAGGTGATATAAGATGAAATCATTGAACAACGTGGAACCTGAAACCACAGTGATCGTCAAAGAGATCACAGGTGGTCTTGATACCAAACAACACCTCGATGAACTCGGCGTACAAGAAGGCGTAGAACTCACCGTGGTGGCAACCGAGCCTGTGCACGTACACGGAGGACCGATCTCCCTATCAATAAGGGATCAGGAACTGATCATAGCTCGCGGATGGGCTGATAAGATCTATGTAGAACTGGGCGGAGATGTTATTCCGTTGTTAAGGTTAGAGGCTGGCGACAAGGGAACCGTCCAATCAATCGAAGGCGGAAAAGATTTTACGGATTTTCTCGCAGAACTTGGTATCACAGATGGAAGTGAACTAACATTCCTGCGTCATGTTCCGGACCACACCATCGTGTTTATGGCAGGAGATGAACGCACCGAGATACGGATGGGCGAAGGTCAGGCATCAAAGCTGATCATGGTGACCGATGGAAAGTCTGTGCAGGCAAACTACATCAAAGATGGAGAAACAGCTACTGTGAAGCAGATCATCGGCGGAACACATCTTGTGGATAAATTTGATCAGATCGGGCTTAAACCAGGAGCTAAGCTGACCTTACTAAAGAAAGATGCGCCGGCACCAAGTCCTGCGAGAGGCACCTATGTGCTTGCAAGGATAGAAGACCAGTTAATCACCATCGGTCACGGTCTATCTGAAAAAATGCTGGTTGAGTAATCAGAAAATGGTGTCCTGGGGGTTGTGTGCCCTGGTTTGCCAGTGGGGATAAAAGCATGTTAGAAAGAAAGATATGGGAATTTAAGAGTCAGACAATATGCACGATTCTGGGTTTGACGTTTGATGAAAAAGAACTGGTCAGCGTTTTCAAGAAATTAAAGCTGGACCAAAGCCGAAACGCGCCTTATGAGATGCATGGCGACCTTGTTCAACTGTGCAGCACCCAGAACAAAGCATCCAGGCAACTGGATAAACTGTTAAAGGCGCGGTTCGGACAATATGAACACGACTTCAAGCACATCCCACAAAATGAGATATATGGATATATCGAGAATGGAAATGGAAATGGAAATGGAAATGCGACTATGACGGGGACCGTGACCGGAGGTATAAACAGAATCCGTGGCAAAAATATAAACAAAAACAAAAACGGCAGGAACATACCTCTTTCCGCGTTTATCTGGTTTGCCGTGCGAAACAAACACGAAGATATTGATGAGATCGAGGCACGAGTCTTTGCCACAACACACATCTTCGAGCACCAAGCCTCACGGTTCTATGATGCACTACGACGTTCAACTACAGAGGGCAAACCGGAAGATCTTCTAAAGAACCTAAGTATTGCTCTTGAAACAAGCGAAAAACTCCAGACAAAATGCGACCGCTTAGAACGCAAAAAAAAGCAGTTAAAAGCAGATATTGAAACAATCCAAGAGGACAAATCAAGAATCAATGCTGCACTTGAGGTGCAGAAACAACTGAACAGACAATTAACCAGTGACCTTGAAAAGCTGGGCGGTGAGGGCACACTCAACCGAATCACCAATATGAAGAAGGAGATCAATCTATTAACCAGTGAAGTAATGTGCCTAACCGGTCAACTACTGCAAAAAGACCAGGAGAACTGCGCAATACCTGATGAGGAATCACCAGCAACCACCATCAGCAAACAAGACCCTGAAGTAGATACATGGGATAACGTGGTCGATGTCGATTTAAACGGTATGAGAGTGACTTATGTGGGTGGTGTGGAATCACTCATGCCACACTACAAGGATGCGGTCGAATCCATCGGTGGCACGTTCTGCTACCACTGCGGGCGATGCATACAGGGTAGAAAAGAGATAGAAGGCATCGTTGATAAAACCGACATAATATTCTGCCCCGTTGACATAAACAGCCACAACGCATGCAGATATGTCAAAAAAGCCTGCAAAATACGGGATAAACCATGCTATTTCCTTCGCAGCGCAAGTTTAAGCATGTTCATCAAAGGACTTGAGAAACACGCCGATGAAACCGGGGTAACCGCGTAAACAAGAAACCACAAGACATCAAAAACCTATAAATAGCTGACTATACTCAGCACCCGCATAAACTGTGATTCTGTGTATGCGCTATGAAACAACATCCAAGGGTTCAAGCAAAAATATATGTAACTACCAAGGTACCTAAAACCACCATCAAAGGACTTCACTATGCAGGAACTATCCAGGATATGGTGAATACTATAACCAAACCGGGAATTCAAATAGAGAGTGCGAGAGAGGGACGCGGAGGGGAAATAAACGGTTAAACACTCTCTCGTTCCTCTGCGCCATCCACGGTTATTTTTTCTTACCATAAAGTACCGAATCACAATCGGGCAACTAATCACCATACCTGAGCAGTTACAAGACCGTTTTCAGAGACACACTTGTCGGGCTATTCACACTCACGCCGCTGATGCCGGATGCGGATCTTGATGAGTGCACGGAAAAGTTGATCTGGGCGGTTGAACATAATCTTATAAGTGCAAGCTCCTATATGTGCATGGCGACGTTCGCACGACTGAAACACTCAAAAGAGGTGGTGAACGATTTTTTCACAAAAAATCGAGTAAAAACTGCCCTTCGGGTGGGGTTTGGCGATATACCGTCTTGAATAGTGAAAACATGATTGAAGATAAGTTGCTGAAACAATCCCCGTTATATGATGATCTAATGGAGGAAGGCATAGAGAAAGGTGCGGAGAAAAGCATAATAACTGTGCTTTCAGCGCGTTTTGGCTCTGTTTCGGCTCGGGTGTCTGAGCGCATACACAGCCTCCGCGGGCGAAACAGCGCACTACTGGATGAACTGATCAAGCTTGCGGCAACAGTGAAAGACCTAAGCGAGTTTGAGCGGAAGCTGGATAAGATGGGGTGAGCTTTTTCTTGGGTGTGGGTTGGCTGGGATGTTGAGGTGTGAAATGTGCCACAATAAATCATAAAAACTGAGTGTTGATATGTGTATCGTTTGTAACAGTGATCAATTCATGAGTTATAGCGTTTAACGCACCTAAAACGTTGAATTGCTTTTTGCCCGCGGGTGCTTTAATATGCAATCTCGAAGACCATAATATCCCGAGAAAATGAGCTATTACGAAGTGTGCATCATCCACAAAGAAGACAACGCTCTTTGATCTTAGCCATCGCCTCTTTAATGCTTGTAGGATGATGTTCACGAAAATAATCTTTGATAGTTGTTGTATATAATCTTAATTTGCTTTGAGTCTGGTGAAAATTTGCTTCTTTCAATCTTTCAATGCTGCTCTATTGATATTTTCGAAGATACTTGACTGAAGTGTTCGGAGAGATCCTTGTAATGTGACATATCTCTTCATGTTTCATTTTGTGGCTTTTCAGTAAAAGAGATTCTATTCTACGCTGAACGCGTGGAGGGATGATGGTATTGTTTGTAGCGAAATGTTTTCACTGTTTCCTCAGTGAACTTAATCTTAATAATGCAGGTCACCTGTTGAGATTTATATCTCAAACTAAAAAGTGGCTGTTGGTATACTAAATATGTGCTATGGTTTTATTTATACGGAATCGCAGTTTATGCCGGTGCTGAGTATGCCTGGATTTGTGGCTTTATAGTGGTGTTCGGGCTTGCGCCCCACAAGCGATATAATAGATACGGGCGTCATCATCACCATGCGACTCCATGATCTACTGCGAATTGATGAAAACGAGATCGTGCACGTCCCGGAACCTTGTTTCAGCGATCAGGGGACCGGCGAGCAATCAGCGCGGTACCGCTATGAGATTGTTCAATCCGGAGTTGTGTTTGATGATGTGATACGGATTGAAGCTCATGATGACAATGCGGGTGATGCGGGTGATGCTGGCTTGCCGGGGCTCGCTATCCTCATGCATACGGGTGGACAGGACTTCTGGCTGATTTTCACGGACCTTATAAGTAAGGATCCTGGTTTTGTGGGTCATGCCGCCCTGTTGTGCAAACAGTCAAACAACGTTCGCATTGTTAAAACAACATCTTCATTGTTTATGGATGCGATCATCGAGTATTATTCACTCATGCTTGTGAACCGGATGCTCTGTGAGAACTGCATGCATGGCAAAAAGAGTTTTGATTCGATATTTTCAGAATCACGAGCTGCCCGGCTTGAAACACTCCTGAGAACGATTGAACGGTCGGATGACCTTGATTTTGCGGGCATGAACATACTTGAGATATGCTGTGGTAATGGGATGGCGACGATTGCGCTCAGGCAGTTGGGGTGCGATCCGGTGTGCTTTGATTCTGACAAGTGCGCCGTATGCGAGGGGCTTGAGCACGGAGTATTTCTCCCGCACCGCTCAATGGTGCTTGACGCCACGCATATCTCGCCTTTTTTTGAGGCAGGGTCCTTTGATTGTGTTGCCGGATTCATGCTCGGTGCGATCTACCCGTTTAACAAGGACGTGTGGAAGCGCATTATGGCTGAGTCAATTGTGCCGTTGCGTGAAGGCGGATTTCTCGTGTTCACAGTACATAAAAATGAAGAAATCATAATTTTGAAAGAGGTTATGGACGAACTCGGGATAATTGGGCGGGTTATCGACAACCGGGATGATGCAGGGATGTATGACCAGTGGGTGTATGTCGGGCAGAAACACTGAATCCAAAACTTAATGTAGGGCGGCTATACCATCTTTTTTTATGAAGATAGCAGTTCTTGGTGGAACCGGTGATATTGGAGAGGGTTTTGCGCTACACTGGGCTGAAAAGCACCACATCCGCATTGGTTCACGTAAAAGCGAGAAGGCAGAGGCAGCAGCCGAGCAGTTCAATGAAACACTTACACTTTTCGAACGTAAAGGGGACATTTCGGGGTTTGACAACAGAACAGCAGCCGAAGATGCTGATGTGATCATACTCGCCATACCCTACGCACACGTATCAGGAGTGATTGACGTCGTGCGCCCGGTATTAAGCGACCAGATCATTGTGTCACCAGTTGTCCCGATGTCACGGGACGAATACTTCAAGTATGATGCTCCGGCACGAGGGAGTGCGGCGCAGGAGATCCAGGCGATGCTGCCAGAGGGCATGAACATGGTTGCAGCATTCCACACTGTGGCATCCCGCAAGCTATGCAGCCTTGATCCGGCATTCCAGTGTGATGTGATGGTTTGCGGAGACGACCGCCATTCAAAAGACGTGATCATTAGTCTCACCGACGAGGTTGTGTGTCTGCGCCCGCTGGATGTTGGACCGCTCGCACTGGCATCAACTATCGAGTCGCTCACGCCGCTACTGCTCAATATCGCTGTGTTAAATCACCTGAAGGACCCGAGTATCAAGGTTCTGTGAGTCGATGTCGCTTGATTCCCTGCGTCCTTATGCGGAAAAAATCTTAAAGCCGCTTGCAAACCTTCTGTCACGGGCTGGCGTAACACCGGATGCCACGTCAGTCCTCTCACTGATCTTTGCAGCGGGCGCGGGGGTGCTGTACACAGTATCATGCGGCGACAGGACACTTGCGCTTGCCGCGGGCGTGCTGGTGCTGCTCAACGGGATCGCGGACGCCATGGACGGGGAGATCGCAAGAATTGCGGGCACAGCCGGCATACGTGGTGATTTTCTTGATCATGTGATTGACCGGTACGCCGATGTTTTTATTATATGCGGAATATTTTTTGGCGAATACATCGACTGGAGGATCGGGGTTGCCGCGATCGTCGGCACGCTCCTGACCAGCTACCTCGGCACCCAGGCACAAGCAGTCGGTCTCGGCAGACACTACGGCGGAATCCTTGGCAGAGCCGACCGTCTGGTGCTCATAATGCTTGCAAGCCTCACCTATTTCCTGTATCCACACGAAATCTATGGCGCCACAACACTCGGATGGTCAATCGTGCT
>RXIK01000064.1 GCA_004211975.1 Methanosarcinales archaeon
CCGGGAGACCCGAACATGCAGATTATAATCAAGGATAAAGAGACGATAAAGGTGATGAACATGACCGAGCAGATCATGGGCGGTCAAGGAAACAAGATCGGGACTGCATACCGGCTGGAGACCGGGGAGGTTATATATATGCCTGAGAATGAGACCGGGCGAGAATGAGGTGTTGGAACAAAAACCCGTGTACATGGATGGAGGCTGATCCTGTGTGTGTAGCTACCCGAGGCGTCGCCTGCACCGTCTGGGTCGCCCCTGGGATCCATCGCAGAACCGGGTGATCAGAGCGTTTAATATGTATTGCGCATGAATATGGACGTACGACTGGAAGGAATGATTAAATATGGAAAAAATAACCGTATCAGGCTTAATGGTGGTAGTAACAATTGCAGCAGTCGTGATGCTTGCCGGGTGTGTGGAAGAAAACCCTGTATATTCGGATCAGGTGAGGGCATATGCAGATCCGATCACTGAAAACATCCTGTCAGGCATGAATGAGAACAATTATTCCAGATACGCCGGTCATTTTGATCAAACCATGAAGACTGCCATGAATGAGGCTGTTTTCAACGAGACTAATATGTTGGTCCGGTCAAAGATCGGGGATTATGTATCAAAGGAATTCCTGAAAGTGGAGAGTAAAAACCAGTACACGGTTGTTCACTACAATGCAAGGTTCACCGACGAGCCAGAGGATGTTACCGTTAGGGTTGTCTTCCAGGAGGTTATGGGCGAGATGAAAGTGTCAGGGTTGTGGTTAGACTCACCCATTTTGCGGGAGAAATGAGACACCGGTGCTTAAACTTGTAAATCCACTGTTTGGTAGTTACAACTAAAAAAGTAGCCTATAACGGGGATTACGCACTTTGGATCGGGTTTTTAACCGGATGATCCGGATCCTGCGTATTATACCGGGTTATTCTTCCATGAGGGTAATTGACACGCCCGGTGTTCGCAGACAGACTCGTAATCTCTGGTATGTTTGGATATTTTCCTGATGGTTAATCGAAACATGCACCGCGAAATTCAGATATATAAAAGATTATGAACAAGCCCGTCGCCCAATAAGTTTGTAACTTTATTTCATGGAAAGCTTTTTGTTATATGTGCGCAATGTTCTGATAGTTGTCTGGCGCGGAAGATGATAACGCAGTCGACTGCATACAGACACAGACAGACCAACAGACCATTGGTCGGAGGCACAAGACTATGATGAAAAGAACAACCATTGCTGCAATTGCAGTAATCTTGACTGTTACACTGGTATTTTATGCGAATGCATCAACTGAGGGTGATGGATCGTCGGACCCGTCATTTGAAGCAACAATATCAACATTGATTGCCGAACAGTATCCTGATGCTTGGCGAAACAGCATCCAGGCGCACGGGTCAAAGGATCCGCGCGTTGGGGCTGAACTGACAAAAAGGATTGAAGAGAGCAAGTCTGATGAGGGGGTAAACGTGATAATATTATTAAAATCCGGGCAGCGCGTGACATCACTCGCGAGCCAGAAAAGCGTTGTTACCGCCCTTCAAGACCACAATATGGATGTAAAGCACAAGTACCATATTATTAACGGCATATCAGCAACGATACCTGCCGGATCAATCAACGAGGTCGCAGATCTTCCGAATGTTGAATGTGTGTTCCTCGACCACGCGATTCATCTGATACACCCGATAGAGGCTGAAGAGCCAGCGCGGGCAGTCGCAATCGGCTCAGCAGAATTGACGACAGATCGCAGAGAAGGAACCGAAGAAAGAGTATGGGACGAGGGGATTGATGGAAGCGGCATAGTTGTCGCAGTAATCGACACAGGGATTGATAAGAATCACCCTGATCTCTATGGCAAAGTCATAGCCGAGAAGAACTTTGTGGATGATGGCATGACCGCAGATGACCGGAATGGGCATGGAACACATTGCGCAGGCATAATTGCCGGAACCGGGGAATCGTCGTGCGAGATGTATAAGGGAGTTGCTCCCGGAGCCCTGCTCATGAATGCACGGATTCTGGATAGTGAAGGGCGCGGGGCGCTATCCACCATGATTGCCGGTATCGAATGGGCGGTTGACAACGGAGCAGACGTGATCAGCATAAGTGTGGGCGGTGCTAGTCCCGGCGATGTCCGGTCCAAGCCAGAGTGCATGGTTGTTGATGCGGCAATGGACACAGGAGTTGTTGTTTGCATTGCAGCAGGAAACTCGGGGTGATCAAGATGGGAGCAAACAAACTGGTCATGATCGGTCTTCTGGCAGTGATGCTGATCTTAACATCCGGTTGCATTGATTCCGGCATCAGTTCGCCTGGTGACGCGGTTAAACCGATAACGGTCGGCGCGTCAGATCAATACGGACGCGTAGCCGAGTTCAGCAGTTCAGGTCCCACCAGTGATGGAAGGACCAAACCAACACTCGTAGCACCTGGCGTGGACATAATATCGTGCAGGGCACGGGGGACTACGATGGGCGAGCCAGTGGATGACTATTACACCACGGTAAGCGGCACAAGCATGTCGACGCCATACACCGCAGGCGCAGCTGCACTACTACTCCAGACAAACCCTGATTTGACGCCAGCCGGGGTGAAAGCTGCCCTGACAACAACCGCGGTCAAACTGGACAACACAAAAGGGCATGAATACGAGGAATTCTATCAGGGAACCGGGGAAATCGATGCGTATCAGGCATATCTTACAGTTAACAATGATCCGCTGGCGCTGGCAGGCATCGTCCCCGACAGATGGGTCGCTGGCGTATGGACGTACACCGGACTTGCGTACGGGGCAGACCGACCCACCAAGAAAGTACACGCGGTTTCGCCGGGCTTTGATGACTTCGCAAAGTTTGTCTTCGCAACAGATGAGGAACTATCCGGGGTGACGATCACTACCAGCGGCACTGCCGGAGACTGGATAACAGTCCAGCCACTCCCTGACTCAATCCCGGCAAACGAACAGGAGACATGTTATGCCACGCTAACCGTGCCCGATGAAGCCACATCCGGAATATACACCGGGAATATAACGATAAGTGGAGATAAGGGATCTGTTCTCTCGGTGCCGGTGACTGTGAATATCGCCCGGTCCGTGGAGATAAACGGTGGAATCGGGCTGTTCAATGGTTCACTTGATGATTGCGAATGGAAACACTTCTATTTTGATGTTCCGGCGAGTGCCGAGCGACTTGAAGTGGCTCTGAAAGATCATACTGGTGATTCAGATCTCATTCTCTTCACCCCGAGACATGAATGTATAAACAGCAATCAACATAGTAGGACCGATAGCGAGACTGAGACTGTGGAGACTCCTGCCGCAGGCAGATGGATGGCGATTGTGTATGGTAACGACATACCGGAAACCACCACATTCAATGGCACGGTTGCGATATACACAGTGACGTGCACGCCACCCCGATGGAATCCCGGAGCCCTGAAACCAGATGACATAACGCCCCAGTCATTCACCATCACAAACAACGGCATTGGACTCTCAAACGCATCGCTTGACGCAATCATACTAAACATCACCGAAGCCCACCGGTTCAAAGGCTCGGTTATGGAACAAGAAAATGTTTCTGAGTACTTTACAGTCCCTTCAGGTCTGGATCAACTCGAACTGGCTGTGACCTGTGACGACGCTGATTGTGAGTTATATCTTGTGTTATGCGATCCAAATGGGAACTATGTGGGATACTCATACACAAATTCAGGTGTCGCAAGGACCCGCGTGACCGATCCTGCTCCGGGGAGGTGGCAAGTCACAATATACGGCGGGTATCGATCCGCATGCACTGAGCCCATGACATTCAGAGGGACGGTTGACTTATACCGGCACGAATCATGTGACTGGATCAGTTTCAACAACGATACTATCGGCACACTACCATCCGGAAGCGATGTTAATTTCAACGCAACAATAAGCGTGCCAGACGCTGTTAAACCGGGAGATTATGCAGCCTCAATAAAGATCTCCTCTGATCAGGAGACGTTTAATATCCCTATAAGTTTCGTTGTTCAGACACCACTCTTCAGTGGAATCGGTCCGGATCACGGGCGCGATACCAATGGCGACGGGTTGTATGACTACCTGACAGTGAATGTCAGCCTGAATCCCGGAATTTCGGGTGAATACCAGTTGAGAGGACGGCTGGAAGATGGGGCTGGCAACTACCTCTGGGCAGACACCATCATAGAGACAACCAGCACAGACAACCAGACGGTTCAGATCGATTTTGAAGGCACAAGTATCTGGAAAAACAGAATCAACGACACACACAACATATATCTCTATATGTACAACCATAGAGGGGATCTGCTCGATCGCAGTAACTATACCACGGCACACTATAATTACACGGAGTTTCAGCCACTGCCCGCGATATTCACCGATATTTATTCGGACCATGGCGATGACACTGACGGCGACGGGCTGTATGACTACCTGATAATCGATGTCGGCGTAGATGTGACCGAGGCTGGGAACTATAATATACGCGCCACATTATGCGAGCACGGCGGCAGGTCTGTGGATAGCGACAGCAACCGCACATACCTGGAATCCGGGAACCAGACCGTCCAATTAAGATTCCGCGGACTGCCCCTCAGACAGCGCGGCTACGACGGACAATATGAACTACGAGACCTTGGTCTGTACAATACAACACATTCACAGCCGTATCCGGTGCCACCACATATACCAATACCCGTACCGGCAGAACCAGAGGAACCTGCAGAACCGGAGGAACCTGAAAACACAACAATGCTGCGCGAAAAGGTAGATCACCGGGAAATCGCATACACAACCGCGTACTATAACCACACCGAATTCCAGAAACCTCCGGCAAAATTCACCGGTAATTTCAGTGACCACGGGCTGGACACAGATAACAACACCCTGTACGACTACCTCGTGGTAGAAGTCGAGGTCAACGTCACAAAGGCAGGAGAATATGAACTGCATGGCGGTCTGGAATATCACGACGACGCAAGCGGTTGGCCTGAGTGGATAGGCAGTGACCGGAACAGGACATACCTCGATTGCGGCATCCAGAATATCACTCTACGATTCGACGGAGTTCAGATATACAATGCAGGGTACAATGGAAGCTTTGAAACATGGTTGAACCTGGTAGAATCCGGAGAATGGTACACGCTCGATGAAATGAGGGCATCCACAAACAACTATGACTACACCGATTTCCAGAGACCTCCAGCAAAATTCACCGGTAATTTCAGTGACTACGGGCTGGACACAGATAATGACACCCTGTACGACTACCTCATGGTAGAAGTCGAGGTCAACGTCACAAAGGCAGGAGAATATGAACTGCATGGAAGTTTAGAATACCAAGACGAAATGAACGGGTGGCATAGGTGGATAGGCAGTGACACGAACATGACATACCTTGATTATGGCATCCGGAATATCACTCTGCGATTTGATGGCGTCCAGATATACAATGCAGGGTACAATGGAGGCTTTAGGACCCGGTTAAACCTCCGTGATGCTGAAAAACGGTACACGCTCGATGATATGCGGGTATCCACAAGTAACTACAACCACACCGAGTTCCAGAGACCTCCAGCAGAATTCACTGGCAATTTCAGTGACTACGGGCTGGACACGGATAACGACACCCTGTACGACTACCTTGTGGTAGAAGTCGAGGTCAACGTCACAAAGGCAGGAGAGTTTTACTTATGGGGAATTTTGGAATACCACGACGAAATGAACGGTGGGTGTGGGCTGATAGGCAGTGACTTGAACACAACATACCTTGAGTCCGGCATCCGGAATATCACTCTGCGGTTCAACGGAGTCGGGATATACCGTGAAGGATACAATGGAAGCTTTGAAACATGGTTTAACCTCCATTGGGATGAAGAACAGCACACACTCAAGGAAATGAGGGCATTCACAAACGACTACAACTACACCGATTTCCAGAGACCTCCGGCAGAATTCACTGGCAATTTCAGCGACTACGGGCTGGACACGGATAACGACACATTATACGACTACCTTGTGGTAGAAGTCGAGGTCAACGTCACAAAGGCAGGAGAATTTAAACTGCATGGCGGTTTGGAATACCACGACGAAGAGAGCGGTCGGTATGGGCGGATAGGCAGTGACCATAACAGGACCTATCTTGATTGTGGCATCCGGAATATCACTCTGCGGTTTCACGGAGTCGAGATACACCGTGAAGGATACAATGGAAGCTTTGAGACCCAGTTAAACCTCCGTGAGGCTGAAGAATGGTACACGCTCGATGAAATGAGGGCATCCACAAGTGACTACAACTACACCGATTTCCAAAGACCTCCGGCAGAATTTACCGGCAATTTCAGCGATTACGGGCTGGACATGGATAATGACACCTTGTACGACTACCTTGTTATTGAGGTAGAGGTCAACGTCACAAAGACAGGAGAGTTTGAATTGTGGGGAAGTCGGGAATACCAAGACGCAATGAACGGTTGGTATGGGCGGATAGGCAGTGACAGGAATACAACCTACCTTGAGTCCGGCATCCGGAATATTACTCTACGGTTTGATGGCGCCCAGATATACGACACAAGGTACAATGGAAGCTTTGAGATGGGGCTAACCCTCCTTGCTGAAGAAGGTTATTCCCTGGGTGAAACCAAGTACTCCACCGGCAATTACAACTACACCGATTTTTGCAGTGAGTATCAGCCGGGCGACACGGCAACCGTCACAATCACAGGCGCCAGCGCACAACCAAACAACACCACAACCACGCAGATAGTAATCAACAACATGACCAACTTCGCCACAACAACACTTGCCCTGCACTATGACCCAACCGTGGTGCATGTCACCAGCATAACGGATAGCGAGGATATTGGAACTCTCATCACAAGTATTGATAACAAAGCAGGCGAAGCGTCCCTATCCACCTTCGCCGATACGCCTTGCTGACATCGAGCTTCTTGCGGTGGGTTGCGGCGGAGAGACAAGCCCCCTCACACTGGAGATTGTTGATCTATACGATGTACTTGGAGATATGGTGCCTGCAACTGCGGTTAGCGGCGTGTTTGCGGTGAACACCGGACCGGGAGGTGATCCTAACAATGTGAGTGCTGTGGTCGCACTCAAGCTCGCAGCCAGTGACGGATGGGATCCAGCCATAGACGTGGATGGTGACGGGCAGGTCACCTCGCTTGATGCGCTGATGCTCCTGTCTGCGCTAGGAGTGGTATAATTGTGATGATGATCCAACCGAGAACGTGAGTGTGACCGGCGCTCATAAAACATGATCTTGGCGCGAGGATTCTTTTGTTTTTTGCGCCAAGATCCTGTTGTTGTGTTCGCGTTATAATCTAACGAGAAAGACGCCGGGTGAAAACATCATTAGCTCAGGTCTCACGTCTTTTGTGGTGTTGTACATCCAAGCTCGATCATTGCAAACAACCCAAACGTTTCAGTGGGATATACCGGGATTATGCGATAGCCACCACTATGGTGGATGTTAGTATATTTCGTGTGCTACCGCTACTGATTTTAAATAAAATATATAACACAAATTTCACGAATGTGATGAATTACACAACACGAAAACCAATAGAATATCAGACAGCGCCATAAAAACGATTTTTTCACAAAAAATCGAGTAAAAACTGCCCTTCGGGTGGGGCTGGCGATATACTTGTTCGTAGATGAAAATGGTACATAGAGTGACTGGACGTTATCAGCAATTCTCATTTTGAAAAATCTCTCGGGCATCAACGACTGGATTCAATCCTTGTTTTAGTGGATGCCGCTCTGCGACCTTCCATATACATCCGGAAGAATGGCTTCAGCTCTTGCTCATTCATTGTTTTCATTAAACTCACCTTCATACGGTAATATGATGCACAGTTTTGACACATGCACATCATTACAACACTTCATACTCCTACAACCCATCTTATGCCATTAAAAATGTCCCATAGTTGATCCGTACTGTCTGTCTGGGCTGCTCCATCTGCAAGTCCTAGATCATAGGCTTCTTGCACCAGACCATCTACTTTTGCAAGACGTGTTTGCTGGTCTTGTGCAACCTCTACTGTAGCTTGCAACACCATAGACTGAGCTTGATACTCAGATGCAAGCTCCACATTACTTTCAGTCAAAGATATATATGCTAATCTAAGCTCTTCGAGTTGACTCTCCGATTGTCTTAACTCCACCTGGTTTTGCTCACATACCTCCAAAAGGGACTCACATGCTGTATTAAGTTCCTGTAGCTCAGCCATTGCTACGTCTCGCTCCGCTGCAACATTATTGTATAGTCCACTGAGCCCCACATAGATCATGAGGGCTCCGATCATAAATCCTACTACAAAGATCCCGGCTGTCTTGGTGCTCATCTTCTCACCCCTGTACTTCATTCATTGTTTTCATTATATTCACCTCGTTCAGTCATTACGATACTTTTTCGTGAATGGTCTCAGCATATCGAGGAAATCCTCAACTGCCTGCTCCCACGAATCACTCCAGTTCAATGGATCTCCTGCAGGGGATGATGGATGCAGTCTACTCATAATTCCTGCACCATCTACACACCAGCCTTCATCCTTAAGCACGCAGTCCTTGCACGAGATCTTCTGCGCTATATTCCATCTGCATAGATCACACCCAGACCAATGCCGTGTAGCCCAGCCATACGTCCGAATGTTCAGGTTTCAATCCTTGTTTTAGTGGATGCCGCTCTGCGACGTGAAGATGTGACTTTATTTACAGAATTTTTAAAGTTTCACTCCTGTTTGTTGTTGTGTGCACCTTAAATTCGGTGCATTGTCCGTAGTTCCTGTTAAGCTTGGTTTCCCATAGTCGCACGTGTCTGGTGTTTGTGGGGTTGCATGGAATTGTGGTGGGTGTGTCAGCTTCGGTGATTTTGAAGTCTGTTGTCACGGTTGTCCAGTTGGTTCCATCTGCTGATACCTGGATGTCAAGCGTTATTGGGACGTCTTTGTTGGATATTGTTGTTTGCACCTTGTTGATGGTCAGTGTCTCCCCGAGATCGAACTGTATCCAGCATGGTAGTGCGGTGTTTGGTTCTGAGAACCATGATGTGTCGTCCCTGCCGTCGATCGCCTTTTCAGGAGCAAAGCTGTCGTGGTATGTGGATGATGCGGTTGCCGTAACCGGACTTATCCACGAGCCT
>RXIK01000065.1 GCA_004211975.1 Methanosarcinales archaeon
TATTCACCACATCCCGGATAGTTCCTGCATAGCGAAGTCCCCTGATAGTGGTTTTAGGTACCTGAGTAGTTACGTTCTACCACTGAAAAAAAGCGCAGTTTATGCCGGTGCCGAGTATATATCCCATCAATTCGTTCAAAATGATTAATGTTCCTCGTCACAATCTCGGTGATTCCAACAGACAAACCGGTTGCAGCGATCAAGCAATCATTCAGTTCAATCCCCAACCCCCTTCTGACAAGTTCTGAATATATCTTCCCACCATGAAATGCAATTTTATAATTCAGATTTATAACAGAAATGAGTGATAAAAGCTCCATCGTCTTCTCGATTGAACCTGACCTGGAGGATAGGTGTGCACCCACACTAAGTTCAGCTACAGCAATCGAGGATGTAAAACCATCATTATCTTCAAGAATACTGTCAAAAAAAGTTTTGATGACTCAACAGTCTCTTTTCCGAGGACGTCAACGAAAATGGAAGTATCTATAAAAAGATTCATATCCAATCCAATCTCTTTGATTTTCTCAGATCTTCAACAAAATCTTTACTATTTACGTCATACCCCTATGCACCTTCAACAGATTCCACCACCCCCCATCTTATGATCCTTATGAGCACATCTTTTTCAGGTATCCCGATCTCCTTTTCAAGCTCCAAATGTGTGTTATCCACAACTCTGGCTTTGATCAAGTTCATCCATATTGCCTCTTTACATACATTGTTTGAAGCCACATATAATTTTCGATATGCCATCTGGCTCTGAATATCATATACCTCAAGTGAACTCGAAAATCAGAAAAACCATAAGTTGCACCCGAAATCTGATCGATCTGGCAGGTGGGATCTGCTGTGTAGGACCCTCATTAAGAATATATGCCTATAGCAGAGGGGGGTGGATTATGTTGTGGTTTCACAGGTACGACCAGCTATCGGGAGAACACAGCATAAGTCATGTGCTGTCAAGGGCGTTGACATGCGCGGGATTATAGATTATCAGGGGCTTGGGAAGTCGGTGTCAAGGGGATTTGGAGCGCGAAAGCGTGATATCACAACTCTGCACATAAACGTTAAGTGATATGCAACCGCATGAAACTATCAACAAGAGTTGCAGGACAAAGTATGTTTACAGGTCGTACGAATGGTTTGAATGGTTTAGCTTCATGGAAGGGTTGAAATGGTCACAATAGATGTTTCTAAGACTGATTTAATCTCGGTTCGCTCTGTGTTCTCCACAGAATCAAATCTTCTCAATCTCAGAATCGAAAAATATGAAAACCGGTTGTCTGCTTATGAAAAAAAATGCGGGATGAAAACTCGTGCATTCATGAAACGGTTTGAAAATGGGGAAATGGGGGACGATGAGATCTGGTTCCACTGGTCATCGGATTTTGAGACGCTGGAGCTATTGAAAAATAAAAAGCAAACCATTGATAGGGTGTACGCTTCGTGTACTGTTTAGAACTCGAGCAATTGCTGGCTGAATCGCCGATAATCTTGTCCACGGATATGAAAATCGAGGACGGGGACGATACGATCAAAATTTTTGGACAGATGCTCTTTGTTGACGGTTCACTCTTATATTTTTTCGAGTATCATGCATTGGGCGAACTCCGGAAATATCGATTTCACTGGCAGACCCGAGATGGTGACTTGATCGCACGCTGGGATAATGCACCGCATTTTACCAGCATGAGAACGTTTCCGGATCATAAGCACACACCAATTGGTACCCTGCCATCGAAACAGCGAAGGCTGTGTGATGTTACCGGAGAGATTGAGCAGGAGATATTATGATCCGGGGGGCACCTGCTTAAAATCCGGGTTATGCTGTGGCTTCACAGATACGAGTGGATGTCGGCAGGACGCACCATACGTCGTGCACGGTTAAGGGCGTTTCCATGCCCGGGACCCGGTGCGAGTTTATGGCGAATTTTGCGATTCTGGATTATGTGGGGCTCGGGAAGTCGGTGTCGAGGGGATTTGGGGCGGTTGTGGGGATGAAGAGGTAGCGCACCAGACGGAATAGACCGTGGGGAAAAGAGAGGGTAAAAGTTATGAACACCGAAACTAATGAGTTATCAATGGTCGAGAGCGAGGTTGTACTCGCCGCACTTCTGCACGACATAGGGAAGTTCTGGCAGAGATGTGGGGTGAAAGAGAAACATCAGGAATTGGCAGGGCGATTCATTGATGCGATTGATTTTCCTGATGGAATCGATGTCGAACTGATTTCAACGCTGGTTTTGAGACATCACGACAATAAAAATATTCCAACCGACCTCAGAGTAAGTGGACTTAAGAAAGGAAGCATCAAGAGATGTCTTGCGATCGTATCTGATGCGGACAACATATCTTCGGGTATGGATCGAGAGGTAGATGCCGAGGGGGAGGCGGATCGCTCATTGATTCCTATATTCTGCGAGGTAAACGCATCTGGTGGTGAGAGCGTATATTCTTACAAGCCTGAACCGTTGGCGTCCACCACACTTCCGGAGACGGGCATAGGTGCTATAACCGATATAACTTCTGATAACTGGAACGAGTTTGTGAAGGACGCAAAGATCATTGGAAAATACTGTAAACATCCCAATACTTTCCTCAACAACATCTATTACCTGCTCAGGAAGCACACCTCACTCGTTCTATCAGCCGGCTACAGAACAACACCCGACATACCGTTATTCGACCATCTGAAGACCACATCTGCAATTGCACTTTGCTCATATAGATGGAGAAAAGAGAATAATTCCAAACCATCGGATAAGACTGGGGTATATCTGCTTATTGAGGGCGATCTTTCGGGTATCCAGCGTTTCATCTTTCGAATAGCATCTCCCGAGGATGCAAGGGCAGGTATGTCAAAGAGACTGCGTGGGAGGTCGTTCTGGCTTACGCTGATGATGGATGCAATTGCTTTGAAGATTCTCGATGAACTGAACCTTCCCGAGACCAATCTTCTCTGGAATACCGGAGGGCACTTCATAATTCTCGCGCCGAATACAGAAGAGAGTGCAGAGATGCTTGAGAAGATCAGAAATGATGTAAATTCCAAATTGCTGAGTGATTATGATGGTAATCTCTATGCGGCTCTTGATTGGATCGAGTGTTCCGCGGATGACCTAAGAAATTTCTCTGAAACAAGGAACAAGCTGGCATCAAAGATAAATACACGTAAGCAGCAGAAGTTTATCGATTCTGCACTGAATTTTGATGCAGATGGCGAAAACAGGAGGATAAAGGATTACTGCATCGTTTGTGGGGATTTCAGAGATAGCGATATGTGGTTTAAAGAGGACGGTAATTGGAAAAGATGGAAAGGAGAATCGGACCCCTCATTGTACTGCAGCATCTGCAAGAAACATGAAGAACTCGGCGGAAAACTTGCAAAAGCCAATTACATTGTGAGAGGTGTAGAATCAGAGTTCAATCTCTTCGGAATCGGATATGATTTTGTGAAAAATGATGAACTGGATAATATGCTCACAGAACATAAAGATATTTTTGTATATAAATTAAATAACACTAATTTTGTGGACGCCGATCTTCTTGAAAAGCATCCTGATGCGAAGTTCGGTTTCAGGTTTATCGCTAATACAGTTCCACTCGACAACGACGGGAATGTTCTATCATTCGAGTACATAGGTCAGATGAGCAAAGGCGCGGATAAACTCGGTGTTTTGAAGGCAGATGTCGATGATCTCGGAAGGATATTCGCGTTCGGATTAGAAAGTGATAAAAGATCAATTTCAAGGATTCATGCAATGAGTTCGATGCTTGAACTCTTCTTTGCAGGACAGTTGAATGAGATATGCAAGAAGCATCATCTATTCTATGACCTGTGTGAATCGTGCAGCGAGAAATCAAAACTTGTGGAGCTAAAAGAAAGTGGCGGAGAGGTGAGATACACATACTACGAAACAGATGACCACAATCTATGCGATAAATGCAAAGAAAAGACGATTAACAAATTGTATATTACCTACTCGGGTGGAGATGATCTATTGATCATCGGACCGTATGATGCAATCATCGAGGTTGCATCAGACATCCGGAGAGAATTTAAGCGATTCACATGCGAAAATCCCGACATAAATATCTCCTGCGGTATCGCTGTCGTTGATTCACATTACCCGGTTGCGAGAACAGTTGTACGTGCAGACGAACAGTTGGAACTTGCGAAATCGCATGGGATACATGGAGAACCTAAGAACAATATCGCGCTTTTCAACGAATGTGTCCGGTGGGATGAATATAGAATGAATCAAATCATCGGATTTGAGACTATATTTAATCTTGCAAAAGAATTGGAGAAGAGAGTGGAAGATAAGAGACTATCAAAAGGATTCATTTACTCTCTCTTGAGGATGTGGCAGATCACGTTCGGGGATCTGAGGTCCCTTAAGGGCATCGAGAATGCGAGAGGCAGTGGGCATACCGTTAGGAGACTCTACATGCCATATTTGAAGTATCAACTCGCAAGAACCATCCGGAATAATGATGAGCGGCTTGTGGTCGAGGAGATGATCAAACCATCTATGGACTGGATCAGAATTCCAGTATCATGGGTCAGTCTGAGGACAAGGAGGTAATATGATCGAAATAAGCGACATAATCAAAAAAATAGACAGTTTGCAGAACCTGAGTGAACTGGATGAGAAGAAGATTGTCGAGGAGAACGGCTATGCTGAAACGGTGGCAAAAGGCAATAAAAACCTCAAAACCACCCAGTTAAGAAGAATCTTCGGTAAAGTGAAGACGATCGAGCGCAATCTGAATGAACATGGCTGGGACGCTGTGAGATCTGATTTCTATATGTTAAGACCTGAACTGGCATACGCAAAGGCAAGAAAGCTCATTCCAGAACAATTTTTCAGATTGGTGGACGCATGTATGAAACAGGTCGATAAGGGAGATAATAAGCAGAAAAGGAGTAACTATGCCAGATTTGTTCGATTTTTAGAGGCGATTGTTGCGTATCATAAATATCACGAGGTGAAATGAATGGTAGATAATATCGCATTCCAGAAGAATATTCTGATCATGGGCACAATCGTATGCGATACCGGTATGCATATTGGCGGCGTGAAGGAATCTATGGAGATTGGGGGAACTGATAATCCGGTTATTCTGGACCCGCGAAGCAATCTACCTATAATTCCAGGATCCTCCATCAAAGGTAAGATGCGATCACTCATTGAGTTACAGGGCGAATATCTCCTCGATGATGGGAAGCCGCATTCATGCGATAAACCCAATTGTAACCTATGCATCGTATTCGGCAGAGGTGCAACGGAAGATGTTAAATCTGGACCGACAAGGTTGATCGTGAGGGACGCCCACCCCACGGAGGGGACGTGTGACTGGTGGGGCAGGAATGAAGATCTGGTACATGGAACAGAGATTAAAGGAGAGAACTGGATCAATAGGATCACATCAGCCGCAGATCCAAGATTCATCGAGCGCGTGCCTGCCGGATCTGAGTTTGAGTTTGAGATGATATATTCAGTGTATCAGACAAACGACTTTCCAGAAAGGTTGAAACTCGTCTTTGAGGGGATGCATCTGCTTGAGGATAACTACCTCGGTGCTTCTGGCTCGCGAGGGTATGGTAAGATGAGATTCAAGGATATCGAGTTGAAACAGAAGACAAAAGAATATTATATGAATGGAAATGACTGGGCGGCTGTGAGTGATACTGGTGAATTGAAGACAACGCAAGCGATACTGAAGTGGTTGAATAATAACGCTGGTTGATGGTACCATGGATACGATATATCTCGATCCGCTATCTCTATTTCCAACTGATCTACCATCGAACAAGATATTTGGCGCGATATGCGTTGGAATGAACGAATTGTATGGCGGTGGCGAGTTATCTTCGATGCTTGAGCAATTCAGAGAGGGATCTGCTCCATTTATTCTATCGTCTGCATTTCCTTTTATCTATGACGAAACTATAAAAGAGAAGTATCATTTCTTCCCAAAACCAATCGTGAAGCCAATGGTGCTCGATGATTACGAGGGGTATTATGATGCCTTTAAAGAGTATAAGAAGGTAAAATATCTCGATCAGGCACTTTTCAACCGATTTATCAATGGAGAAACCAATGAAAGTTCCTTGATCAGAGATTTAAAAAATGGCGATACAAAAACGCTCAGAAAGAAATTTCTGACTGGCTCAGATGTCAGCGATGATTTTACAATCAGAAAGCAGGATACGCCACATAATATTCTGAACAGATTATCCGGTTCATCAGAGAACTTTTATTACACCACCGGGCTTAATTTTGAAAATTCCGGATTATTTTTTCTGATAAAATTTTACGATAACTCATATAGATCAAAAGTCATGGCATCGCTCAGATTTATCGAAGACCGTGGATTTGGGAGTAATATCTCAAGTGGGATGGGGCAGTTCAAACTATCGATCGTAACTGATAGTGAATTGATCAATGAACCAGAGCACGCTGCGGGATCTTCCATGACGCTTTCGCTTTATTCCCCTGAAGATTTTAATTCCTTTGATAAGAAGAGGTGCTGGTACGAATTGATGAAGATCAGGGGACGGTGTGGTGACGGTTTCATGAAAAAGAGTGTCTGGGTCTTCAAAGAGGGTTCGACCTTTCCGATCTATGATCAGAAGATTTGTGGAAAGGTGGTGTATGTGCGCAAGAACCCGGATGTTGTCGAGTATGGGCTCGCATTTCCGGTCAGGATGGTGGAACCGTGATCTGTGAACTTGAGGCGGTCACTCCTGTGCATATCGGGACTGGTATAAGATACAGCAGAGCGGAATTCGTGGTGAAAAACGGCACCCTTCACAGAATCTCCCTGAGAAAACTAATAGATATGCTATCTGGGCGTGAAATTGATAATTTAACATC
>RXIK01000066.1 GCA_004211975.1 Methanosarcinales archaeon
TGGTGGTTGGTGGGCTGGATATTGTGGGTGTGCCGACTTCGTATCAGTCGGAGATGCTTGCGCTCCGTGAGAGGATACCGATTTCAACGTTGTTGGAGTATCCTGTGATTGATATTGTGCTTGATGGCGCGGATCAGATTAGCAGGGATCTTGTGGCGATTAAGGGTGGGGGTGCGGCGCATGCGAAGGAGAAGGTGGTTGCTCATGCTGCAAAGAGGGTGGTGTTGATGGTTGATGATGTGAAGTTGGTTCCTGTGCTTTCGCATGTTGTTCCGATTGAGGTTTTGCCTTGTGCTGTGGCTGTGGTTGATGGGGATGTGCGGGCGATGGGTGGTGTTCCGAGTCTTCGGATGGCGGCGCGCAAGGATGGTCCGGTGGTCACTGACAACGGAAATTTCGTGGTTGATGCTGATTTTGGCGAGATTGGGGATCCGGTGCGTTTGAATGATGAAATCAACGCGATGATTGGTGTGGTTGAGCACGGGATATTTTTGAATGTGGATGAGGTGCATGTTGGAACGGTGGGCGGGGCTAAGATATTGAAAAAATAGAATCGGCGTTAACCGGGTCCGTGTTGTCAGACGAGGATTAGTTGTGGTCCCTGAATAGGTGCTTTCATCAGATCTCTTGGTGTGTTGGTTTGACTGGTGCATCCAACACTTTATCTGATAAGACCGCCTCACATCATAACTGCACATGCAAAAGTCTCGATAGGGTAGCGGATATCCTCAACGCCTCCGGAGCGTTGGACCCGGGTTCGAGTCCCGGTCGGGACGTTGAAGATTACCAGAGAGTGTTGCAAATAGTGCATTATGACAATTCAAGCATTCTTTCGATTGGTATTCTCGCAGCATCTGCGATCTCTTTTGGCACTGTGACCTGAAATCGCTCTGTAACAAGCGCCTCTTCAACTTTCGCAAGTGTTGGCGCCTTCATGCGTTCGCAGATCGTAGCTTCGGATATCGGGTAGAAGGTCTTGTCTGGCGCCTCGTTCCGGAGCATGGTAGATAGCCCGACATCGGCTGCCACCAAAAATTCAGTTTCAGCAGATTCTTTGCAAAATCTAGCTATTCCGCTGGTTGAACCAATATAATCCGCGCGATCCTGGACTTCGGGGCGGCATTCGGGGTGAGCGACGACCTGTGCTGCAGGGTGCAGCTCTTGTGCATGTATCATGTCTGCGGGCAAGATCGTGTGGTGAACCGGGCAGAACCCGTTGGCAGAAAGGGTAATAATTTCTTTTTCGGTTCGCTTGCGTAGGTAATATGTTACGCCATAATCGGGACCGAATATGATCGGTGAATCCCCACCCATTGCCCCTGCGATTGGAATCGCGTTTGCAGCGGTGCAGACGCAGTCAGCCATGGCGATCGTGTCTGCAAGTGAGTTCATATAGAGGAGGACTTCGGCACCTGGATTCTCTTTTTTTGCCATATTCAGATCATTCCGCGAAAGTCTTCGTGCAAGTGGGCAGATCACATTTTGCACAGGTGTGATGACTTTCTTATCAGAATTTAGCACCGATGCCATCTCTGCCATGAAATCAACACCGCAGACAATTATCATATCGGCGCTTGTGTTGTTTGCTGCCCTGGTGAGTCCTGAAGAGCCGCCAACAACATCTGCCACGGCTCTGACTTCTGCTCTTTCGTAGTTGTGTGCGAGAACGATCGCGTTTTTTTCTTGCTTCAACCTTTCTATGCGTTCTATCTGCTCTGTTTGTTCGTTATTCGTTGTGTTGTGCATTTTTACTTACCCCCATAAGACCCGTGTTTTGTGGTCATTATGATAATAATGATTATGATTGTCATAGTATATAAGAGTATCCCCCGACAAACCACCCCACGTAGATGAAATAGAAACACCACCAGGATATAAACCACAATACCAACCCCTATTTTAACATAATTCTGCCAGTCACATCCAGATTTTAACACAATAAGGTTAAAATTTTCTCAAAATTGGATAATCTTATATACTCGGGAGTCTGTGAATCCGGTGTATGGGTAGATACCAACTGCGATGTTTAGAGTGCAACCACATAGTCAAGGATCATTACACGCTCAGTTGCCACGACAACGCGCTGCTCCGCACCGAGTATGTCAAACACACACTCACCCTGAAAAATCTGCCTGGAATCTGGCAGTTCCATGACTGGCTCCCGGTTTCTGGCAGCATGGGTTCTGGAGATGCACCTGTCACATACCAGAGCAAGGGGCTTGCCAGAGAACTTGGACTGCACAATCTCCACATCAGTTTCAACGGATATCTACCAGAACGCGGAGCCTTTATCAAAACATGCAGCTTCAAAGAGCTTGAATCACCAGCAACACTCCAACGATCAATAGAACACGGAAATAAGACATTTGTGGTCTCTTCCGCTGGCAATACCGCACGAGCATTTGCCCAGACCGCATCAGAAGTCGGGCTTCCACTGGTTATCGTGATACCAGTGCCATGCATGAACCGCCTCTGGATCACAAACGAGGTCCCTGACAACATCAAGGTGATCGCGGTCGACGGCGATTACTATGATGCAATCATGCTCGGCAACCGCATCGGAGCCATCAACGGGTTCAGAAACGAGGGCGGCGCAAAGAATGTTGCCCGGCGGGACGGCATGGGGATCGTAATGCTCGATGCAGCGGTGCGAATGAAAACACTCCCGAAACATTATTTCCAGGCGATTGGCTCTGGAACCGGAGGCATTGCCGCGTGGGAAGCTTCCATCCGACTAATACAAGATGGAAGATTCGGAGATCAGATGCCACACCTCCATTTAGCCCAGAGCGCCCCGTTTGCACCGATCTTCAACGCATGGTCTGGCAACAGGAACATACTCGCGCCTGAGGACGTACCGGACAAATCACAGATCAAAGAGACCTACACCGACATATTATCCAACAGAAACCCACCGTACAGCATCAAAGGCGGAGTCGCAGATGCACTCTCAAAAACCGATGGGCAGGTCTACGCAATCGAGAATGATGAAGCGCGCGATGCAAAACAGCGGTTCGAGTCTGCCGAGGGTGTGGATATCCTGCGTCCAGCCGCAATTGCGGTTGCAGCGCTGTGTCGGGCGGTTGACACAGGTTCCATCGATCCGAACGATATGATTCTGCTGAATATCACAGGAGGTGGGTTAGCCCGGTTAAAAGAGGACTATTCACCAAACCACCTGGGCGCGGACCTGGTGGTAGGTGCAAATGACCTGGATGATTTGAATGATCTAAACGATTCGAATACTTTGACAAATGGGATTTTAGATGAGATTATGGAGATACTATGACCAATATTTCAGATATCACGATTTTAGGCGGTATTGATAAGGACTGCAACCCTGAATCCATTGATGAGATACATATACGGTCGGGAGAGATCGTTGGCATCGTGGGTCCGACAGGTTCTGGCAAAAGCACGCTTATCTCAGACATCGAACAGCTTGCAAGGCGAGATACACCTTCAAAGCGAAAAATACTGATTAATGGGGAAGAGCCAGCTCATGGGCTGAGAATGGATACGAAAAAGAAGAGAATCGCACAGTTGTCACAGAACATGCGTTTTCTTGCTGATATGACCGTTATCGATTTCCTGAGGATGCATGCAAAGAGCAGGGGTAAAAACTCGGACACGCCTGAACGAACGATTGAAACCGCGAATCTCCTGACCGGCGAGCCAATTTCCGCAGATAGCCAGCTAACAATCCTGAGCGGCGGGCAGTCAAGGGCGTTGATGGTTGCAGACATCGCGATTATCAGTGATTCGCCAGTGGTGCTGATCGACGAGATCGAAAATGCAGGAATCAAGAAAAAAGCGGCTTTAGAGCTACTATCAGGAAAAGGAAAAATCGTCCTGGTCGTGACCCATGATCCAGTACTTGCACTGATGACAAAACGACGTATCGTCACAAAGAATGGCGGAATCTCCGAGATCATCAAGACCACCGAGGATGAACGGCAGGTGTGCACCAGACTATCGCGGATGGATGATTACTTAATGGAGCTGCGCGAAGCGATCAGGTGCGGTAGATCCGTGGGGCATGTCCAGCCATGCGCGGACATGAACGGTGTAGATCAGCAATCACGATAGTAACCACATGATTCTACCATTGTGCTGATTTTTTCCATGAGTTTTATCCCGGCATTCTCTTCGTACATGTCCTCAATCCGGCTTTCCAGAATCAACCTGTTTATACTTTCGAGTTTCTCTTCAAAGACCTTTTTTGCACAATAGCCACGATCTTCCATGAGTGCATAAACAATGTAGTACTGAGCATATAATGTTTTGTCAAGACTCGTATATACGTTACTTAAAAGTTTTTCCAGGGTAGAATTCACACTTTTCTCGTAAAAATCGTTCTCTACCATTATATCTGCATCCAGATATGTAACGTTTATGATAGCTTCCTCTTCAGGTCGTTTAAACACAAATTTTTCAATGATATCTGCGGTGTTTGCACCTTCATACCACTTTTCATCCCGTGCTCTGGAAATTGCGGCGCAGAGTCGCCATATCCATGGCGCATGCACAAAAATGCGGTAATCGTAGTACAATTTATTGATCGTAGAATTATCCAGCGACAGAATACCATCGACGATGATTATTGTGTTCTTACCAGGCTTCAATTTCACTACTGCCTCTCCGGACCATATAGTCAAACGATTAATCCAGCGAAACAACCCCGTATTGTTTTCAGATAGCAGGTAACCAAACTTGCCGGTTTTTTCATCCAGGAATCGTCCGAACTTTGTGTATCTAACACGAGAGACCTGATCAAATATGGGGTGGTAGATCGTATGCCCCAGGTTCAAAGTCATCAGATCAGCCCATAACCGTTTAAGAGAGTATTTCTCCCGGATTCCACCTCGCTTCCGGTCCTCTTTTTGAATCAGGTAATCGTCCATCGTTATTACCTCAGCTTTCATCCCCTTAAGATGTTTATCGCTTTTACTGAGTTCTTCCAGCCGGTTCTGCACCGTCTTGATAAAATGTGATTTGCCACCACCTGACGCGCCAGCTGCACCAACAATTGTCTGAACAGAAAGTTTTCTTTCTGTGTGGAATAGTTCGGCTATTTTAGATGAAACAGCTTCTTCCGCTTCATCTATCATCATTTTTACCGTGGGTTCCATTTCCATCTTCATCTGCTTGTCCTGCAGCGCGCATAGAGCCGCACCAACCGCACCTTGCCAGTTCTCAGGCGTTCGCTCATACCGGATTATAGTATCTTCAACTTTGGTCTCCTGTGTTCTGCGGAGTATCTCTATCCTGAGCCCGGGGGAGTTACTATCAATTCCATCTGCGAACCCCTTGATGATTTCCTCCCTTTGACTACATTGGTAAGCCATGCCACCACTGAACACCACCCAGAACCCAGAAACATCCATCAGCCGTGCCAGTTCTCCAAATAGAATCGAAAGATTTGATCCATACTCTCTAAACACCTTTGCAGCGATCGTTGATGCGACTCCACCACCACTATATTTCAGGAGGTCTGCGACATCCCTTGCCAATATACATATATCCCCTCCGTTGCTGTTCACTAATTCGTGCCCCCCTAAACTATGCGGAAGTTCGGTGCTACTATTTGACATCAGATGTCGAAACCGGCTCACCAACCACCCGGAAGAGAGCTCGAGACAGCCTTTCATGCCGCAGTTGCAGGTCGGCGCGTCATCTGCGAAGTTTGCCCTGAAATGCGTTTCCATCGGGGCACCGACCCATGATAACGACTGTCCATCTACAAGAATGGCAAATCCAATACCTTTCCGCAAAACAAGACTGACGGTTGGCTGATCGGTAGTAATATCTCCCGCCCAGACGATTCTGTGATAGGCTGCCTCCACATTGGCGTCGTTGATGAAACAAATCTTCGGATACTTCTTTTGCAGTAATTCCAGCTCTTCTTTAGTCACTCCAGCTGATTGTGACAGTCGCACGATGTTTCCCCATGGGTCCACAGGTCCGGGAACTCCGATGTAGATGTTCTCATCTTCAATGTGGCTGACCTCAATTTTACTGCCTGCCCTGATGATACATTCCTCAATCACCGCGCCCAGTGGGGTTTCCGGACTGATGGCGATCTGCTCGCGGTATATGATGTCGCCGCTCTCAAGGGCGACTGTTTTAATGTCAGTCCCGGTGACTATCAGCCCTATCGCCTTACCCTGCTCGTACCGCCCTGATCTAACCTGCCCGACCCGGGTCTTGCCCTGCTCGAGCTTTCCTTTCTGCCATTCGATCGGTTTGCCAAAGTTCGCATCAATACGCGTGATAAAAAATTCCCTCTCAAAGTACGTCTTCACGTCCGAAAAAAACCGGTCCTGATCAACTCCTGCGCCAGTCTCTATCCCGATCCGCCGCATTCCAAGAATTTCGCCCCGGATGTTCAAGCAGACCGCCGCATACTCAACCAACATGCTGTACCGCTTTGTGCCCGGCTCGAAAATTTGGCGGGGAAGCGTTAGAACTTCGTTTGCTACCTTCCCGTTTCCTTCTTCGACCCAGATGTTGAGTTTCACGGGATCGGCCCCGCGAGCTATCTTCTTCAACTCTTTTCCGAATGCCACATGCCGGCTCTGCAGATCATCTCCAATCTGTGCCAGCACATCGTTTATCTTCTGAACCGTGTCCACACCCGAACGATTGGAAACCATCAATATATAAGATATGGATTTGTTTATACTAAAGTTTTGGGCAGGGATGGTAGTGATGGCAGGGACAGCACCCCCGGGCTTTTTATTTTTATTATTGGTATTGGTATTAGTGTCATCTGGCAACCCTATCGCCCTGCCCACCACATCCACCACGTCCTTTGTAAGTGGGTAGTCATTCCGCTCGCCAAGCAGGCTTTGGGACGAAATTCACGTACACCCCCTACGC
>RXIK01000067.1 GCA_004211975.1 Methanosarcinales archaeon
AGGAGACCGAGATATTCCAGACCACCCCCACTTCGTCGAGTGCACCTTTGCTTGCGATAATCGCAGTGATCGCGATCCTTTCGCTGATCGCGATCGGGCTAAGGTTCAAGCGGAGGTAGTCTTTTAGGGCTTGCGTTCTCCGGATGGCAGGATCAAGGTCCCGGAATACTGCCATCCGGATGAACTGCACAAATCGTTTCTTGTGTAACTTCGCGGTGTTTGTCCGGACGTGTCGGTTCATGTATGTGAGTGCGAGCGGGATGCTGCTCTCAAAGATCTCGCAACTGATTCGTGAGTCATACGAAACAGGACAGACTACAAGGTAGAAACAGTTAAGTTATAGTAGATTCTTTGGATATGGTGTGCAGGCACTGATGGAATATCACATTACAGGCGTATCTGCATGATAGATTATCTGTAAATCACACATATACAAGTTAAAACAAACAGTATGGAGACATGACATGTCAAATAACAGCAACATTATACTAACTCTACTGACGCTGGCGATCCTCGTGCTCGCCATTACAGGAACCGCAGCAGGGGATGGAAACGAGACATTGTTTATTCTTGGAACAGACGTGAATGAAGCCGCTCTGAAGAATTGTTCATCGAACACGACAATTACAAACGAGATCAATATAACGATCTTCACAAAGAACGACAGCGTACCTGATAGTCTTAACTTCTCGAATTATCAAGCGATATTCATTGAATCGCAGAATGAGACGATGATGGGTATGTGGGATGCAAATATAACCGCGGCCAAAGAGAGTTCCGGATGCTCTCACGTGTGTCATGGAGCCGCTAACGGAAACGTGGTTATCGGATACAACCTCTCCGCAGCCAACGCAACTGTGCCGAACGTTGACTTGAAGTCTGCAAACTACACGGACATCGAGAGATACTGGGTACAGGGCGGCGACGAGAATATCAAGAATGCCCTGATCTCGATTTGGAAGAACTTATTTGGAAAATGGTCTGAAGTTGATCTTCCGGAGCCTGTTGTGATGCATCAGAAGGTGAATATCACATATATTATTAATAACGACCCTAACCGCTACTATCTTAACAAGATCATCGACGAGCGGGCTGTGATCACGGATCGCTTCAACATTAACGTGATGAGTGGTTCTGGTGCTGCAAATGCAAACCTGACCGATCTCTCGGATCAGGATGTTATCATGATGTACATGATCGGTGCCAATGAGCTTCCGCAGTTTAAGGGTGCGCTTCTTGCTGCAAAGAATAATGGCACACAGATCGGGATGTTTGGGATGAATGATGTGCACGGAATTGGCACGATCGACATGGAGAGCTTACCGCACAGCATGATGAAAGATTACCACTATAATGGCGGGTATGCGAACATGGAGAGCTGGATCCGGTATATCGGAGCGGAATTTGAGGGAATTTACGTTGAGTACGCACCTCCGGAACCTCCTGAAGTTCCTTCGCATGGAATCTACCACCCAAAAGCGTTTCCAAGAATCTTTGAGAACAGTACCGAGTATCTTGAGTGGTATGCGGATCAGGATCCCGGATACAATGCATCAGCACCCACAATCGGAGTTATCGGTGGAAAACTCGCCAATGACCCCATGTTCTACCAGACTGATGATGCAATAATAGCTGAACTCGAGTCAAAGGGCTGCAACGTGATCTACGCCACATACAAGGCATGTAGTGACGATGTGGACTATTTCACCATGGACGGGGTGGTGATCGTGGATGCGCTCATCTCCTTAAAAGGCTTCTATCTTAATTACTATCATCAAGAGGTGGGTGTCGAGTATCTCGAAAAATACAATGTTCCAGTACTTAAAGGCGTAACCGATTACTATAGCACGCCTGATGAGTTTAACAACAGCGTCCGTGGACTTGATCCAATGTCCATCGCCTTTCAGGTGACCCAGCCCGAGATTGACGGATGCATCGAGTGCATCCTGATAGCGGGAAGAGTCACCGATCCTGATGATTCAAAACTGTATTACTACGTGCCAATAATGCCGCAGGTCGAGTGGCTCTGCGACCGGGTGATCGGATGGGCGAATCTCGGCAGAACCCGGAACGAGGACAAGAAGATCGCAATCCTCTACTACAACCACGAGGGCGGCAAGAACAACATCGGCGCAAGCTACCTTGACATCGCACCCAGTTTCACGCTGCTCCTTGAAGAGATGCGAAACAAGGACTACGACATCGGAGAGAGTGATGTTCCGAACGGAAGCGAGTTCATCGACCTCTTCATTGAGAGCAGAAACATTGGCTCATGGGCGCCAGGCGCACTCATAGATGTCGTAAACTCAGGCAACGTCACGCTAGTTCCTGCGGACAAGTATCTCTCGTGGTACAACAACGTACTACCTGATTCGGTGCGTGCCGACGTCGAGGCGATGTGGGGCGAAGCTCCGGGCGAGATCATGGTCCATAACGAATCGTTCGTGATCCCGACAGTCACGTTTGGAAATGTTATCTTTGTGCCGCAGCCAACGAGAGGCGGACTCTCTTCCGAATCAGCCATATACCACGACAAGACGATGCCACCGACACACCAGTATCTTGCGGCATACTACTGGATCAACAACGTCTTTGATGCCGATGCCATGATCCACTTCGGGACGCACGGAACCCAGGAATGGCTGCCCGGAAACGAGGTCGGGCTCTGGCGATACGACTACCCGGCAATCATGGTGGATGACACACCTGTTGTGTATCCATACATCATGGACAACGTCGGCGAGGGCACGCAGGCAAAGCGCAGGGGTAACGCGGTCATAATCGACCACCTTACGCCACCGATCGTTGCGGCAGGACTGTACGGCGAGCTGCTTAAACTTGATGACAAGATCGAGGCGTACGAGGAGGGAGGTATAGAGCCTGCACAGAAGGCGTTGTACCGCAACACCACAATCGAGCTATATGATTCACTTGATCTGGAAGCTGATCTCAAGGTGACTGCTGAAGAGATGAGGAACATGACCGAAGATGATTTTGGCACGTTCCTCGATACCGGGGTTCACGACTATCTGTATGAACTGAAGGGGACGCTCATGCCTCTCGGGCTTCATATCTTCGGGGTTGCGCCTGTTGACGAGAAACAAGTCTGCATGGTCAAGTCGATGCTTCGAAACGATTTTATTAACCATATTGTGAACATAATCCCGCACGACACAGGGGATCTTCAAGACTGGGAGTGCACCGCCGATATTTATGCAGACGATCTCTTGAATGAGACGCTCCTCAATGGGACGGATGTTGAGGCTGCCCAGATGGATGTTCTCAGTCTGACTGCGCCTGATCCCGACATCACATCCGATCTCGAGCGGGCGCTCAACTACTCAGCTCTTCTGGGTATGACCACTCGCGAGATCGATCAGACGCTTCGCGCGCTTAATTCCGAGTATATCGAGCCAGGATCCGGAAACGATCCGATCAGGAACCCTGAAGCCCTTCCGACAGGCAGGAACTTCTACAGCTTTGACCAGCGAAAGTTCCCTGACAAGGAGACCGAGGCGATGGGCGTCATCCTCGCAGACCAGTTGCTCGAGCAGTATAAAGATGCCCACAACAACACATATCCGAACAAGGTATCATTCATCCTATGGTCTGTCGAGACGATGCGGCACAGGGGAGTTGTTGAAGCTCAGATACACTCGCTTCTCGGTGTCAAGCCAACAAGGAGTTACGGCAGGATCACGGGATTTGAGGTCATAACGCAGGAGAATATGACTCACCCGAGAATCGATGTTCTTCTCCTGCCTTCAGGGCTCTACCGGGACACGTTCCCCTACCAGTTGGAGCTGATGGACGGGGCGGTTCGAATGGTTGCGGAACTTGATGAGAGCAACGAGACAAATTACGTCAGGTACAACTCGCTCAGGATATATGATGCACTGATTGCTGCGGACTACAACAAAACAGATGCGCTCTACATGTCAAGATCCAGAATATTCAGCGAAGCACCAGGAACGTACGGCACAGGACTGCCCGGCGCTGTTACTGCAAGCGAGACCTGGGATAACGAGTCCGAGCTCGCAGACCTCTTCATATCAAGGTTGTCCAATATCTACGGGCAGGATGTCTGGGGCGAGAACTACGAGGACCTCTTCAAGCTGAACCTCATGGACATCGATGCTGCTGTGCACAGCGACAGTTCCAACCTCTACGGAGTGATCGACAACGACGACTTCTACCAGTATCTCGGCGGGCTTCTGCTCACCGTAAGAGTGCTCACCGGCGAGACTCCTGATGCATACGTGGCAAACCTCGAAGATGTGGACAATCTGCACATGACAACACTCGAGGATGCGTTCCGAAAAGAGCTTCGTTCAAGGGGCTGGAACGAGAAATGGATCCAGGCGATGATGAAACACGGCTACGGCGGTGCAAGAGAGATGATGAAGTTTGTTGAGCATATGTGGGGCTGGGATGTGATGACCCCCGGTATGGTGACCGACGCAGACTGGAACCGGATATTTGACGTGTACATCAATGACAAGTACGAGATTGGCGTGGACGAGTTCCTCAAAGACGGAAATCCGGCTGCGCACCAGTCCATAACCATGCGAATGATCGAAATGATCCGCAAGGACTACTGGACGTTTGACGATGACTCAGCGAAGAAACTCATCGAGGAGGCACTCGTGCGAGAATATGTCGAGTCGGTTGTAGAACACGGCGCAACCTGCTGCCACCACACATGCGGAAATCCACTTGCAATGGACGTGGTAAAGGCGGTTATGTCCATGCCAGGCGCCGACATATCAGAGAGTGATCAGAAGACGTTTGAAGAGATCATGGATTGGACTACGACTGCAGAGGCGCCGGCGTCCAAAGAGCCAACAATAGAGCCAACACCAAAACCAGAAACACAACCTGATTCAAGCAGCCGTGATGGCACATACCCACCCGGCTGGTTCGACAAATCAGACGAGACCAAGCAGCCAGAACCGCAGGCACAATCCCGGTCCAACGCAAACGAGACCACAGTGGCAGGCGGAATCGGCGAAGACATAACAAAGCCGATGCAGTCGTCACAGGATGCGAGTCCGTCCGAAGACTATGTGGAAGGACAGACGATGGAGGAGACCGAGCCATTCCAGACCGCGCCCACTTCGTCGAGCGCACCTTTGCTTGCGATTATCGCAGTGATCGTGATCCTTGCGTTGATTGGAGTTGGGCTAAGGTTTAAACGCAAGTAGCTATGATATACGCCAGACAAACATGACTGACACAACCAGCTTAATTGCATCAGGCGTTCTGATCGGGATCGCAGTCCTCGCGCTTAAGACCGGGCTTGGCTGCGGTTTCGCGAGCCTCTCGCGAAGGGAGGTCGTATATCTTGCAACCGTCTATCTCGTGGTCTCAATCATCATGGGCTACCTTGTCGGGGTCATCCCGCTTGATCTAACACAAAACATCCTTGCAACGGGCGTCACGATGCACCTCATAATCGCAGTTGGACTGATCTACTTTGGAATCCACACAAAGAGGCAGTGGCTGTCCCATGGGTGCGATCTTTCAAGAAAAACGTTTCTCTGGCTATCCATACCATGTCCGGTCTGCCTGACCGCAACGTTCCTTGCATGCACTGTGCTTGCAGGCGCAATCGACCGAAGCAACATTGCAATTGGCGCAATCGTGGGATTAGTCTTCTTCACAGGCATCATCGCAGCGTCGTTCTCTGTTTCATTCCTTGCAAAACAATTCAACAGCAAGGATCCGTCCGCTCTTGGAACAACAATGATTCTTTTCGGGCTATTCTACCTGCTCTCGCCGCTCGTGATCCCGGCGTACATGCAGGCACAAACAATACCAATCTCATCTGTTTCCATGAGTCCGGGCGAAACCGCGCTCTCGTTTGCACTGATGGCTTCGCTTGGTATGATCGGGTTTATAGGGTCCAGACGCAGACGATCCAGGGATCTGGAGAGTTAAAACGGAGGAAAAAATGGACATATCATCAGGAATATTCGGAACAATGTTCATGATCTCAAATTCGCTGCTCTACCCCGTGGTCCTCGTATTACTTGGGCTGATTGCGTGGTCGTTTATCTCGGTTGGGCAGTTCGTATCAGAATACACCTCAAGACGCCTTGATTCAAGACGCCTCAAGACAAATTGCAGGGATGCGAAATCAAAGATCGAAAAAGAAGATCTGAACGGGGCAGCATCAGCCCTCACAGGCAGCGGGTCAAACGACCTATTACAAAGGTTCACAAAAGACATTTCAGAGATTCTTAACGTGGAAAACTTCCCGGTTGAGGCAGAGAAGCTGCTTCAGGACTACGAACTAACGATCTCGGGTGAACTTATGCAGTCAAGACTGGTATCGCGGGTCGGTCCGATGCTCGGGCTTATGGGAACACTGATCCCAATGGGTCCCGCGCTAATCGGCTTATCATCGGGAAACATCCAGCAACTTGCCGAAAATCTCGTTATCGCATTTGCAACAACGGTTCTCGGTCTTCTCGCTGGCGGGGTGGCTTACAGTATCCTCTTAATCAAGAAGAAATGGTACACACAAGACTTAAGCGACATGGAGTATGTTGTGGAGGTCTTAAAATGAGGAAGGTCCGGCGACGCATCATTCTTGAAGACGAGGAAGATCCACTGGGTGGCGTTGCAAACCTCTTTGATGCTGCGATGGTCTTTGCAGTCGCGCTCCTTGTTGCGCTTGTTGTCTCGTATAACGTGCCGGAACTCCTTGATGCTGATGCAAGCGTCACGGTTGTCAAGAACCCGGGAGACCCGAACATGCAGATTATAATCAAGGATAAAGAGACGATAAAGGTGATGAACATGACCGAGCAGATCATGGGCGGTCAAGGAAACAAGATCGGGACTGCATAATCGGCTGGAGACCGGGGAGGTCATCTATATGCCGGAGAATGAGACCGGGTGAATGAAACGAGGATCGTGGTCGTGATCGCACTTTGTGGCTGTGATCTACGGGGCTATTGTGGGGAGTTTTTTTGAAAACTGTGCCCTCATACCTATGTTTCTGGTAGTGTACCAATTCGAGATAGTTGGTGGAAGTGAAAGAGTCCGTGTTATAATATTATCATGATGGGGTGTCATACGTGCAAGCTCAATACCCTGTGGAGTTTTAAAAAGGTCTAACAGTACAACTTACCGGTAATCTGTGTCTATCTGTGTTAATTCGTGGCAAATAAAAGTTTTTAGCTGCTGATTAACGCTGATTTCACTGATTTCATCAATTTACTCATTCTTGGGTTTTCCTCGTGTTGCATGTTATGATAAACTATCGTAGATCAGGACATTACCCCGTTTCTCATCAAGACCTCCTGGTGACCTCGCCCATCTGACCTGATACCACTTATCTTCAGAAATCACTGCATAACATCGGCAAAGAACGTGGCAAGGTAACAATCCCCAGATCATGGTGCGATAAGCGAAACTTGTAGGTTTTAAATCAAAAACCTAACATTATTAGGGCAAGCTTATTGACTACCTAACATGC
>RXIK01000222.1 GCA_004211975.1 Methanosarcinales archaeon
TCGTGATAAAATCGGCATAAAGGATCACGAATGGCACGAATGAACGAATCGCACGAATGTCGGGGATGTAGCGTGACATCAGCCAACTTTGCTACTTTATTTTTCGGTAAGCACTTAGGGCTTGCCCGGCTTAATTGGAAAGATGCTGGGTCAGCAGGTCATCGCTCAACAGTTGGCGGCATGTATGAACGGATCTCATCGAGCAACTCATCACCGGTCTTTCCTTCCACCTTGATTCCAAGATCCTTTGCCATCTCTTCTACCTTCAAATGTCCGGGTGGTTCATCCGAAAGTGGCTCTTTCAGAGTTGTTTCAAATTCTCTCAGTGTTTTTTCGCCTTCTTTCTGCGCATGTTTGAACTCTGCAAGCGATCTGCCGATTGACCGCGCGAGTTCAGGAAGTTTCTTTGCTCCAAATAGTAGTATGATTGCAAGAAAGATTAGTGTCATCTCAAATGTTCCGGGCATCCACGGCATTTTTTCACCTACGTTGGGTAGTTATGCCAGCACCTATCATAAATATATCCGTAACGCACATGTTGAATTGTCATGAGGTTATCGAGAGCCATGATTGAAACTGCCGTAGAGATTGCAGACATCCTCAAAAAGCGACTTGCCTTTATACTTGTTGTCTTCGCGATCGGTACGGCAGCAGGCTTTCCGGTCATGGACCGGGTGCTTAGGCACATAATTGAGCATACAAAGCCCGTCGGCGCCAGCATCATTTACCTAACGCCGCTTGAGGTCGTCATGCTCAAGCTGAAAATGGCGATAATCTGCGGAGCGCTACTTGCTCTGATCAGTATAGTATATTTCATCTACAGATCAGTTGTCAAAGGTACTAAAATCAGGATTTGCAGGTCGTCAGCCATTGTTACGGGGATTCTTACGGTTATCCTCTTTGGATCCGGCGTTCTGTATGCATATTTTCTTCTCCCTATCTTTCTGGACTATTTGTACCAGAGCGCATCATCCACGGGAGCCGTTGCCACGTATTCGATACGTGAGTTCTTATCTTTTGTGATACTGATTGCCACAGTTTTTGGGTTATCGTTTGAGCTGCCGCTCGTGATGACTGTTCTGGTGCGGTCCGGGCTGGTGCGGTATCGCACGTTCATCGAGTACCGGAGGCACGCATACGTTGGTCTTCTGGTTGCGGCAGCATTCTTCACGCCTCCTGATGTGCTCAGCCAGATCATCATTGCGGTGCCGCTCGCGATCCTCTACGAGATCAGCCTCGTTGTTGTGAGGTTTACCGGCGGGGATGGTGGGTAGGCGGGGGCAGGCGAGTGGAAGGCAGGTTTGCAGGGTGTGTGCGCGGGGGGTTGTAAACTTTATTCTAATATCTAAAAATGTTAGAATTAACGCTCATGTTAAACTACCAGAACTGACCCACCTCACCAACCAATATAACAATATGCCATCAACATCAAAAGACTTATAAATGTCGATTCTGATTCCTATACCCTACATTTCGTAAGAGGAGGCAACTCAATGGAAGAGACCGATATAGTCTTCATAAATCCCAGAATGACAAGAAGAACGTTTTTAAAGTTGGCTGGAGCGTCCGCGGCTTGTGTGGCGCTTGCCGGTCGTAGTATCGCTATGCCAAATGTGCATACTAATGCACCAACTGGCAAACTCAACCCGGTCACACCATGGAACGCAGAGAGTGTGCTGCCCACAATTGACCCAACCGCCTATGTGCATCCGCAGGCTGTTGTTATTGGCGCATCAGAGATCGGAAAGAACGTCATGATCTCGCCGCAGGTAGCGGTGCGTGGTGATGAGGGAATGCCGCTTCATGTCGGGGATGACTCCAACATTCAGGATGGTGTTGTTCTGCATGCGCTTGAAACCGTGGATGAGGCGGGTGAAGAGATTGAAGGGCGCACTTATGTGGTGAACGGGAAGAAGTACGCGGTTTATGTGGGTGATCGTGTCTCGCTTGCACA
>RXIK01000135.1 GCA_004211975.1 Methanosarcinales archaeon
ATGAGTGCATCGAGTGAGTTCACCCTGCCATCAGCGTTCACATCAGCACGCCCCACATCCGGCGCTACGCTACCGGCAGCCATCCGGAGTGCGAGAAGCGAGTCTGCCGTGGTGATCATGCCATCCGCGTTCACGTCGCCTGCGATGCTGTACTCTGCCGATACTGGTGTGCTGAGCGCCGCAAGTGTCATCAGCACACAGTAAATTGCGCATTTCGTTCTCGTCGATCACACCTCCTTCTGTTCCTGGATATTCTATGTTTCCACAAGGTAATTCTCAATTGGCACCATCAGTGGATGATTGTCTCTGTCGGAATCTATGTAATAGGGAGATTCGCCGATTCCATCGTTATCGGTATCGGTTCCGTTGTAATCATCCCAGTAGTTGCCCAGATAGTTGCTGTGAGCGCTTCCATCGTATGTGTAGTGTATCGTTGATGGAGAGCTCCAGGTGTTTTTTGACTTATGAGATCGGACATTGAGTGAATTGTATATAAAGTTGTTGAGGTAAATCTGACTATTGTTTGAACGATACAAATCTATGCCTATGTTGTTGTTCAATACATCGTTCTTTGTCAGCACGTTGTTGTCAGACCACTTCATACAAACGCCTTCCTGACTGTTTGATGCACAACTGTTCATCAACGTGTTATTGTGAGAATTGTGCAGACAGATACCCTCGCGGCAGTCAATTGATGTCACGTTCTCTATTTGTGAGCTATTGGTATCGCAGAAGCAAACACCAGCGCTATTGTTGGCAAGCACCAGATCCTTCACTGTTACGTTCGCACAGTTCACGCAGTAAACAGTGCCTGCGTTTGTGGTGCCATCGATTGTGAGGTCAGAAGCATTCTTGATGTAATAAATTGGCTTGCCATTCACGAGATTGGTCGTGTCAACATCATCGTCGAAACTATGGATGGCTGCAAAATTATATTTATTACCGGACATACGATTGCCTCTGAGCGTGTTCGTTGAGCCCCATGACCATAGATATATGCCATATTCGTGGTTCCGGTTTGCAGTGTTGTTTATGAGTTCATTGTGGCCGGAAATTGCCAGGTGTACGCCATCCGCATTGTTCAATTCTATAAGGTTCTCTATTATAGTATTGTTATCTGATGACCACCACAAATAGATTCCGTGCCGATTGTTCGAGCTTACATCATTATCCATGATCGTGTTATTCGATGACTTCTCCAGACAGACTCCGTGCATATAATTTAAGCTAATATTATTTTTTATTATCTTGCAATTGTTTGTTTTCACGAGATGAATGCCGACAATGGTGTTGGATATATCCGAATGTCTGACCGTGATATTATCGCAGTTCACAAGTATCACCTGCCCCGCACCTTTAATCTCTTGGTCAGATTCATTTTCGAGATAGATAAGCGGCTTGCCGTTCACTGTGTTATCTCTCACCTCGTTTTTGGTGGAGTCCTGGCACACATGGACACCATCATTTACGAAGGTGTTCTCTATTATGCTGTTGCCTGAACCTGTCAGGTAAATACCTGCAGCGAGACCGGAGCTGAATGGGGGTTCCCAGAGCTGCCCATTATCTGAGATGCTGTTTCGGACAATTGTATTATTTGATGAATGTGAAAACCTGGAATTCATCAATATGATACCGCTCCATCCGTTACAGCTGACCTTATTGTCGCTGATGCGGTTATTGGAAGAATCCCGCACTGCGATACCGAAACCTATAGTCTCCATGCCGTTATTTGAACAATTATTACCTGATATGGTGTTATTGTTTGAGTCATCGAGGCGGATGCCTTCGTATCTGTTGTTTGGGGAGCAATTGTTCTTTGATATGCTGTTGTTGTTTGAATCATAGAGGCTGATGCCCCGGCTGTTTGAGGTGCAATAATTGCCGGATATAACGTTATTGGACGAATATCTTAAGGATATTCCAATTCCTCGGTTGTTTGTGCAGGTGTTGTTGGATATAGTGTTATTGTTTGAATTGTTAAGTCGAATACGACTGCCTGTACAGTCGTTGTCAGAAATGGTGTTATCCGTTGAATTTTCAAGGTAAATGCCATAAATAAGGTTGTTTATGCTGTTTTCGGAAACATTGCAGTAACTCGCATCGAGATGTATCCCCGCTTTAAGAAATCCCGCGCTCTCCACAGTAAACCCGCTGATGTTAACATGATCGACAGCTATATCAACGACGTGGCAATCTCCCGTGCCCTGAATGATGCAATCGGCAGACCCATTCAGTGACCGGATCGTCATGGATTTGGTGACTTTCACGTTCTCATGATAAACACCATCCCCAACCACGATCGTATCCCCTGCCGATGTATCCGGATCGTCGATTGCAGCTTGAATCGTTGTGAAATCTTCTCCTGTGTCAATATTGAGGACCGGTAATGTTGTGGGGGCGGAATAAGTCTCAAACCGCTCCATCAGCGGATATTCGTCTCTCTCCAAATCTATACTGTGGGGGGTATCCCCGATTCCATCCCCGTCAGTGTCGTCTCCGCTGTAATCGCTCCAGTAGTTGCCAGCGTAATTTATGCAGGTGCTGCTGTTATATACAAACTTCATCGCCTCTGTCGAGTTCCATCTGTTGTTTGACCCAATAGATCGAGCATTTACGACGTTATCGATGAAGTTATTGAGATAAATCAGGTTACTTGATGACTCGAGTAACCTGATGCCTTCATAATTGTCTGAAGCCTCGTTTCCAGAGACGATGTTGTCATCAGAATGGTTGCATAGGTGGATTCCGTGTGCAGAGTCCGATATTTCATTATAGGAGATGCGGTTACATGAACTACGGTTATGAATCCTTATTCCACAACTCTGCGATGAGAAAATAGAATTACTCCCGATCAAATTGTCATTTGAGCCTACCAACCCTATACCGTGAGTGTTATTCAAGAGTTCATTCTCTTCGAGTTCGTTCTCATGACTGATCTTCAGATAAATGCCGTCGTTATCATTTCCCATTGCACGATTCCCTGTTATCACATTCCCGTCTGCAAAGAGGAGGAAAATTCCAACGAAACAATCTGATGCGTTGTTCTTCGAGATCTGGCAATGGTCTGCATCGAGACGTATCCCTGCTCGTCCAAACCCCCTTGCTCCCAACACCTTAAAACCGCTGATCTTCACATGATCCGCGGTCACTTCAAAGACACTCTCGTCCGGATCTTCAGCGATGACAATCGTTGATTCACTGCCATTCTCTGACATGATCATTGAGTATCTGTCAACTTTCACGTTTTCCATGTATGTTCCATCCCTGACGATGATGAGATCTCCATCGGCAGCGTTATCAATCGCCTGCTGTATCGAAGGATACCTGTCAGGGACGTAGATCTCTTTTGAAGCGAAGTAATTCTCAAATCGCTCCATCAGTGGATATACATCTCGATCTGAGTCCATAATGCTATGAGGGCTATCGCCAAGTCCATCATCGTTCGCATCTCCCCCTCTGTAATCGCTCCAGTGATTTCCAAGGTAGTTTGTGAAAGTGCTTCCGTTGTAGGTATAGGTTATGGTCAGAGTGGATGTCCATCTGTTGGTTGATTCGTATGAATCAACATTTCTTGTGTTTATGAAATTGTTCAGATAGATTCCGTTATTGCTTGACTGAGATAGACTGATGCCATAATCGGTGTTTAAGGAGCATTTGTTCCTGGATACGGTGTTATCATGACTATAACGTAGATGGATGCCGATGTCATTTGAGAGACAATCGTTGCCAGATACAGTGTTATCACGCAGACAACTTGTGAGACTGATGCCATCCATACTATAGGAGCAGGTATTGTCTGATATGGTGTTGTCACCGCCCGATAGCTGGATGCCCGTGTAACTGTTTGAGACGCAGGTATTGTCTGATATGGTGTTACTGTTACCCAGGATGGAGATGCCCTCTCCGTTCTTTGAGCAGTTATTACCGGATATGATGTTCTTATTGGACTCATGGGCGAGATTGATGCCCCAGTGCCTATTTGAGGAGCAGTTGTTGTTATATACGATGCTATTACTCGAACCCTCGATATAGATCCCGGCATGGCTGTTTGAGGAGCAGTTGTTGTCAGAAACGTTGTTGCCGGTTGAGTTCTCGAGACAAATGCCATAATCGTTACCTGAACAGGTGTTGTTGGAAATATTGCAGTGACTCGCACCGATGTACATTCCAGCTCTGTGCACCGCTGATGCCCGTTTCACCGTAAAACCACTTATCCTGACATAATCGGAAGTTATCGCAACAGCATGGTCACTTCCCTTTGCAGCTTGTACGATGCAACTTTCAGAGCCATTTAGAGAACGAAGCGTTAAGGATTTGGTGACCTTCACATTCTCATGGTAAATGCCATCCCCGACCTCGATTGTATGCCCGTCCAATGTATCGGGGTCATCGATTGCAGCCTGGATGGAGGAGAAGTTCTCGCCGGTGTCGATGTTGCGAACCCGAACCTGTGTCGGAGGTGGGGGTGTAAGCCCTCCGATCATCACTTCATCATCAACCCAGTTTGCTGGTATCACGTCCACACGATCATCAACGAACAGCCCATCGGATATGTTCAGAACGCTAACGTCGCCCTTTGATCCGGTTATCGCGAAAGCTATCCTCGCCACACACCCGGATCCGCTGACCACACTTGTACCAGGAAGATTGACGAGCACCCTGATCCGGTCAGTATCCATGAAATTCCACCCAGCAATCGGCACCGTTGTACCATCGATATTTCCTGCACCGACGTCAAGCACATTCACAACACCCGGGTCAAACAAGAGATCAAATTGTCCTGCGCACATATCAGATACGTTTTCCACATCTATCGTAACCTCAAATGCACCGGACACAACCTCAGGAGCGTTTACGGTGACCGACGCCCCGATGGCTATCCTGCAATCGTTCCAGAACGCTGGTATTTCATTTGCTTCGTTATCGAAAAGCTGTCCATCAAATATGTCCAGAACGCTTGTGTCACCCTGCGACCCTGTTACCTCGAAGTTTATTTTCGCCACATATCCGGACCCACTCACACCATCCACACCATCGAGCTTGAATAATATCCGGTATCGGTCATGGTCATTATCTTCGAAACGCCGTATCATGACTATCGGTATTTCCGTGTCATCTATGTTTCCGGGTCCAACCTTCAGAACTTTCAAGACATCCGGATCATATATTAGGTCAAACTGCCCACCGTTCATGCAACGGACACCCTCTATATCGATTGTGACATTAAATGCGCCAGATACGATCGATACGACCTCAGGCGCACTGACGGTAACTGGCACTCCAACGGTCACCTCGCAATCGCTCCAGAGCGCAGATATTTCGTTCGATTCGGTATCGGCGAGCCGTCCACCAGATGTATCCAGAACGCTTGTACCATACTGCGATCCTGTTACCTCGAAACGGATCGTGGCTATCTGCCCTGATCCGCTTACGCCGGCTGTTCCCGGGAGATCAAACAGCACGCGAATCGTGTCCGCATCCATGAACTCCCACCACTCAATTGGCAGACGTCTGCCGCCTGCATTGCCATCATAGACCGCAGTCACGTTCACAACGCTCGAATTAAACGAGAGATTGAACTCTCCGGAATCGAGATCGATTACGTTCTCGATGTCAATCGCGGCATCAAATGTACCGAATACAACTTCCGAAGCATTGACCATAACAGGCACAGGTACTCTAACAGTCACCTCATCATCAACCCAGATTGCTGGTATCATATCTGCCCTGGTATCGATGAGTTGTCCATCAGATATGTTCAGAACGCATGAATCACCCGGTGATCCTGTTACCTCGAAGCTGATTCTGGCTATCTGCCCTGAGCCGATTGCTCCTTTGAGTTCGGGTAGATTGAAGAGCACGCGAATCGTGCCGGCATCCATAAAATCCCATGACTCTACCGGCACCGGTCTGCCGCTTATGTCCCCATTATGAACAGCAGTCACGTTCACAACGCCCGGATCAAACGAGAGATCGAACTGCCCGGAATCGAGATCATTGACATTGTGGGTATCTACCGTGACTTCAAACGCAGCAGACACAACGTCCGGGGAATTGACGCAGACCTGCGTCTCATTGTCAGGGACGTGACTCGGTTTTGAGATGAGATAATTACCAGATCGTTCCATCAGCGGGTGATTATCCCAGTCCAAATCTATGCTGTGTGGAGTGTCGCCAATTCCATCATTGTCGGCATCACGTCCCCCATAATCATCCCAGTAATTGCCGAGATAGTTCGTGTACCGGGCTTCCCTGTAGATGTACATCGTTTTTTCTGTTGAGTTCCAGATATTGGTCGTCCCGGAAGATTCGATGTCATCGGTGTTGTTTATGAAGTTGTTGTGGTAGATTCTGTTGTTTTTCGAACCAGACAGCAGATGGATGCCGCAGATGTTGTCCGACACCGTGTTGTTCATGAGCGTATTACTGTTCGAAGCATACATCCTGATGCCCTTATCGTTGTTTGATACCGTGTTATTCGTAAGCGTGTTGCCATCCGAGGGAAACAGCCAGATACCATACCAATTGTTCGATACATTATTTTTTGACAGCACGTTGTTGCTTGAATCCCATAGAAGGATGCCGAAACTTTCTCCGTTTGATGCGGTGTTGCTTACCAACGTGTTGTAGCTTGAATCGTGCAGACAGATGCTGCCCGTGTTATTCATTAGCGCATTGTTAATCGAATCATGCAAGCTGATGTAACCTATGTTGTCTATCAGCGTGTTGTTGCTCGAAGAACGCAGCCAGATGCGTCCCTTATTGTTTATCAGCATGTTGTTACTCGAAGAACCGAGTAAGATGCCGCCCTTGTTATTTGTCAGCATGTTGTTGCTTGAATAATCCAACCAGATACCATAGCCATTGTTCGATACGGTGACATTTTCGATCCTCGAATCGTTCGTGCATACAGATAACACGCCTGCACCATTCTTTGTCAGTGTTAAATCCTTCGCTGTTATGTTCGTCGAGTTTACAATCCCAACAAAGCCTGCATCATCCGGAATCTGCTGATTTTCCCGATTGACCCAGTAGTAGATTGGTTTTCCATCTACGAGGTTGCTCGCATCGATGTTCTGGGTGTAGTGGGGAAGGGCGTCGCCGGAAACACGGAAGTTGTCGCTGTTCATGGACATTGTATTGTCTGTGAGCGTGTTGTTGCTTGAATACTCCAGACAGATGCCCCAGCCATTGTCTGATACGGTGACATTTTCGATCCTCGAATTGTTCGTGTATGCAAACAACACGCCTGCACCGTTTTTTGTCAGTGTTAAATCCTTCACTGTTATGTTTGTTGAGTTTACAACCCCGACGAAGCCTGCATCGTCCGGAATCTGCTGATCTTTTCGATTGACCCAGTAGTAGACCGTTTTTCCATCTACGAGGTTGCTCGTATCGATGTTCTGGCTCCCGCCATGAACATCAAGGTTGTATCTGTTACCAGACATTCTGTTATTGGTGAGCGTGTTGTTGCTCGAATACACGCAGATGCCGCAGTGGTTGTTCGTCACATTGTTACTGGAAATGTTACAGTGACTCGCTCCGATATATATTCCGGCTCCAGCCGACGCAGGTGCACCTTTTACCGTAAATCCGCTTATGCAGACAGTATCTGACACGATCTCAAAGACATCTCCATCAGGATGCGCAGCACGAATAACACAATTTGCATGACCATTTAGAGACCGGATCGTCAGGGATTTGGTGACCTGTACATTCTCAAGACAAACACCATCCTCAACCTCAAGTATATGCCCATCCAGTGTGTCGGGGTCATCGATTGCGTCCTGGATGAAGCAGAACGTTTCGCCAGTGTTCACGTTGCGAACCTGATCTGCCAGAGGATATCCCCCCAGGGTCACCTTGTCATCAATCCAGATCGCTGACATCTCCTCTGCGCCAGTGTCAGCAAGCTCCCCACCCGCGATATCCAAAACACACGCATCACCCCGCAATCCCGTCACCTCGAAGCTGATCGTGGCTATCTGCCCTGAACCGCTCACTCCGGTGACTCCCGGGAGGTTGAAGAGCACGCGAATCGTGCCGGCATCCACGAAACCCCATGACTCTACAGGCACCGGTCTGCCGCTTATGTCTCCATTGTGAACAGCAGTCACGTTCACCACATCCGGATCAAACGAGAGATCAAACTGCCCGGAATCGAGATTGGTAACATGATGGGCGTCTATTGTGACATTGAATGTGTCAGATACAACTTCCGGATCCGGAGCATCAACACTGATCACACTGATCCAGGTCATATCTTCTGTTGATGCGGAGTAATTCTCGAAAGACGCAATCAGCGGGTAATTATCATTATCTGAATCTATGTTGTAAGGAGAATCTCCAATCCCATCCTTGTCCAAATCGCTTCCCGTGTAATCGTCCCAGTAGTTGCCCAAATAGTTCGTGTAGTTCCTGCCCTCGTATGTGTAGTTAATCTTCGATAGAGAGTTCCAGATGTTTATAGAGTAGCAAGAATTGACATTATCAGCATTGTCTACGAAATTGTTCAGGTAGATAACATTGATGCTTGAACCAGATAGCCGGATGCCAGCCAGATTATTTGAGCAATTATTGTTCGATATGATGTTGCTGCTCGAACCATCGAGTCGGATGCCATTCCAGTTGTTTGAGCAATCATTGTTCGATATGATGTTGTTACTTGAATCCTGAAGTTGGATGCCATTCCACCCGTTGTCTGAGCAGTTGTTGTTGGAAACGTTGCAGTAACTTGTATTGATGTATATTCCTGCTCCGCCGAATTCTGATTCTGGCGATTTTGTCACCGTAAAACCATTTATACTGACATGATCCACGACTATCTCAACAACACTCCCATAGCCCCTTACACCCTGAATAACACAGTTTGCAGACCCGTTTTCTGACCGAATCATCAGGGATTTGGTGACATTCACATTCTCACGATAAACACCATCATCTGCTTCGATTGTATGCCCGTCCAGCGTATCCGGGTCATCTATTGCGTCATAGATACAGGAGAAAATTTCGCCAGTGTCGATGTTATGAACCCGATTTACCGGAGTGTGTCCCCCAACGGTTATCTCGCAACCATTCCAGAGCGCCGGGATCTCATCTGCCCCGGTATCAAAAAGCCGTCCATCCGATACATCCAGAACGCTTGTGTCACCCTGCGATCCGGTTACTTCGAAGCTGATCGTTGCGATCTGCCCTGAGCCGCTCACTCCGACGACTCCCGGGAGATTGAAGAGCACGCGAATCGTGCCGGCATCCACGAAATCCCATGACTCTATCGGCACCTGTCTGCCGTCTATGTTCCCATCATGAACAGCGGTCGCATTCACAACACTCCGGTCAAACGAGAGATCGAACTGTCCGGAATCGAGATCGGCGACATTGTGGATCTCTATCGTGACCTCGAATGCACCGGACACAATTTCGGGAGCATTGACGCACACCTGCGTCTTCTCTGCCATCATCATCCGTATCATGAGTGCGTCGAGTGAGCCCACCCTGCCGTCAGCGTTCACATCAGCACGCCCCGGATCTGGCGCCACGCTGCCGTCAGCCATCCGGAGTGCGAGAAGCGAGTCTGCTGTAGTGATCCTGCCATCCGCGTTCACGTCGCCGAGCATGTCAGCCGATGCTTCCGTGCTGAATGCTGCGAGAGCGATCAGTATGCAGTAGATTGTGTATCTTGTCTTCATTGGTCATACATACTTCTGTTCGGAGACATTCGCCGTTCTCACAAAATAATTCTCAATCGGCATCACGAGCGGGTAATTGTCTTCGCCGGAATCTATGTAGTATGGGAAATCGCCGATTCCATCGTTGTTGGCATCGGTTCTGGTGTACTCATCCCAGTAATTGCCCAGATAGTTCGTGAAAGTCTTGCCACTGTATGTGTACTCCGTCTTTGATAAAGATCTCCAGGTATTTGTTGACTCACGAGACTGGACATTGAGTGAATTGTATATGAAGTTGTTGAAGTAGATCAAGCTATCGTTTGAACGATACAAATCTATGCCTCTGCTGTTGTTCAATACGTCGTTCTTTGTCAGCACGTTATTATCTGATCCTGACAGGAAGATACCACCTCCGAGAACAATAGAGGAGTCTAACATGCGTCCGTTATTTGAGATGTTGTTGCTCGATATGCTGTTGTTGCTTGAGCCATATAGGCTGATGCCATCCCTCTCGTTGTTCGAGCAATTATTGCCGGATATGCTGTTGTTGCTTGAACCATAGAGATAGATACTATGTCGCTCGTTGTTTGAGCAATCATTGCCAGACACGATGTTGTTTGAACCATCGAGGTAGATGCCGATCTGATTGTTTGAGCAGGTGTTGTCAGAGACGTTGCAGTAATCTGCAGCGAGGTGTATTCCCCCCTTCGTCACCGTAAAACCACTCATATCAACGTAATCCGCGGTTATCTCAACGGTAGGCGCACTTCCCCTCCCACCCTTGACTATGCAGTTTGCAGACCCGTTTTCAGACAGTATCGTGAGGGACTTGGCGACCCTTACATTCTCACGATGAACACCGTCCCCGACCATGATCGTATGCTCATCCAGTGTATCAGGATCATTGATTGCGTCCCCTATGAAGAAGAAATCTTCGCCGGTGTTCAGGTTATGAACCCGATCTACCAGGGTGTTCTCTCCACTGATCACCATATCCTCAGTCCAGATCGCTGGTATCTTATTCGCACGGTTGTCAACGAGCACCCCGTTTGATATGTCAAGATAGCTGTAGTCCTCTATTCCTGTCGTCTCGAAACTGATCGTTGCGATCTGCCCTGACCCGCTTACTCCGGCAAGTCCGGGCAGGTTGAAGAGCACGAGAATCGTCTCGGCATCATTGTTGAACGTCCACATATCCATTGGCACTGCTGTGCCGGATATGTTCCCTGCGCTGACACCGGTCATGTTCACAACACTTGAATCGAACCAGAGCTCAAACTGCCCGCTGTCCAGATCAGTCACGTTCTCGATATCGATTGTAACCTCGAATGCACCGGACACAACTTCGGGGGCGTTGACGGTAACCGGGACTCCGATGGTCACCTTGCAATCGCTCCAGATCGCTGGTATCTCATCTTCGCTCGTGTCAGCAAGCCCCCCATCCGATATATCCAGAACGCATGAATCACCCTGCAATCCGGTTATCTTGAAGTCTATCCTCGCCACATATCCGTTTCCGCCTACTCCATCGTCACCAGAGAGTTTGAAGAGCGCCCGGATCGTGCCCGCGTCCATGAAACGCCAGTTAAGAATCGGTATCGTTGTGCCATTGATGTCTCCTGCAGTCACATCGGTCACGTTCACAACGTCCGGATCAAACGAGAGATCAAACTGTCCTCTGTTCAGATCGGTGACATCCTCTATCTCGATTGTGGCATTGAATACACCGGATACGATCGATGCGACCTCAGGCGCACTGACGGTAACCGGCACTCCAACGGTCACATTGGAATCGTTCCAGATTGCCGGTATCTCGTCTGCCACCGTGTCAGTAAGTGTTCCGTTCGATATGTCCAGAACGCATGTTGCGCCCTGCGATCCTGTTACCTCGAAGCTGATCGTGGCTATCTGCCCTGAACCGCGTAATCCTGCAATCTTCGGGGAACCGAAGATCACACGAATCGTATCGGCATCGATGAACTCCCATGAATCTCTCAGCAAATGTTCGCCGCTTATTTGCCAATCGTTAACCGCAGTCACGTTCACAACGCCCGGATCAAACGAGAGATCAAACTGCCCGGAATCGAGATCAACGACATTGCTGATGTCAATTGTTGCATCGAATGTGCCGGACACCACTTCCGGAGCATTGACGCAAACCTGTGCCACATCTTCTCCTGATGCAAAATAAATCTCGACAGGCAGCATCAGCGGATAATTGTCCCTGTCGGAACTGATGCGATACGGAGAATCTCCAATTCCATCCTTGTCCGAATCGTTTTCTGTGTAATCGTCCCGGTAGTTGCCCAGATAGTTCGCGAAGGTCTTGCCCATGTAGGTATAGTTTATCTTTGATGTCGAGTTCCAGATGTTTGTAGAGGAACGAGAATCACAATTATCATCCCTGTTTATAAAATTGTTCAGGTATATTATATTGTCGCTTGATTCATAAAGGCGGATGCCAGCCCGCCTGTCGTTCGAGCAAATATTACGTGATATGTTGTTGTTACCTGAACAACCGAGGAAGATGCCAGCTTGCTTGTTGTTCGAGCAAATATTGTGTGATAGGTTATTGCCGCTTGAATTATCGAGGTGGACGCCACTATTCCGGTTGTGTGAACAATCGTTGCTTGATACGGCGTTGTTACGCGATTCATAAAGGTGAATGCCGCCCCCCTCTTCGTTTGAACAGATGTTCTTCGAGATCTTGTTGTTGCTTGATTCACAGAGGCAGATGCCGTCATCATCGTTGTTCAAGCAATTATTGCTTGATATATTGTTGTTGCCTGATTCATAGAGGCGGATGCCATCCCGGTTATTTAAACAATCGTTGCGTGATACGACATTGTTGTGAGATAAAGAGAGGTGGATGCCACTATTCCGGTTGTCTGAGCACTTATTGTTTCTTACAGTAACATTTGAGGAGAAAGCTACCTCTATGCCAATGCTTACATCACTCAATTTCTGATTCTCGACCAGAACACCCTCGCAATTCACAAGTATCACCTGACCAGCACCATCAGGAATTCTCCCGGATTCAACATCCAACCAGTAATAGACCGGCTTTCCGTTCACCGTGTTCGTTTCATCGATCTCCTGCATGTAATCGACCGGTGAATCGCCCCGGATAACTATTCCGTTCTCAAACATGATGTTGCCACTCAACCTGTTGTTGCCTGAACCCTCAAGGCGGATGCCAGCTTGCTCGTTGTTTGAGCAATCATTGTTCGATATGCTGTTGTTGCTGGAATTGCAGAGGCAGATACCGATACGATTGTTCAAGCAAATGTTCTCGGAGACGTTGCAGCAACTTGCATTAAGATAGATTCCTGCCATGCCACACACCATCCCGGATGCTCTTCTTCCCGCCACCGTAAACCCGGTGATACTGACATGATCCGCGGTCATCTCAACGACATAATCACCCCCTGCACCCTGAATAACGCAATTTGCAGACCCGTTTTCCGACCGAATCATCAGGGATTTGATGACATTCACATTCTCACGATAAAGACCATCATCCACTTTGATTATGTGTCCATCCAGCGTATCCGGGTCATCGATTGCAGCCTGGATAAAGGAGAAATCCTCGCCAGTGTCCAGGTTATGAACTCGATTTAATGGAGTATGCTCTCCAATGGTTACCGCATCATAAATCCAGATTGCCGGTATCATCTCCGCACGGTTGTCACCAAGTCCTCCATTCAATAGGTCCAGAACGCAGCTATCACCCTCCGATCCCTTTATATCAAAGCTTATCTTCGCCACACATCCTGACCCGCTGACCCCCCGGGTGCCGGGAGTATTGAAGAGCACCTGGATCACATCACTACTCCTGAAACGCCACATAATCGGTATCTCTGTACCACCCATACTTCCCGCCCCCACATCTTTAACGGTCACAACGCTTGAATTAAACGAGAGATCAAACTGCCCGCAATCCAGATCAGCGACATTATGGACGTCTATCGTGACCTCGAATTCACCAGACACAACTTCCGGGGCATTGACGCAGACCTGCGTCTGCTGCGCCACAATCGTCTGTATCAGTAGCGCATCAAGTGAGCCCACCCTGCCGTCAGCATCCATATCAGCACGCTCCGGAGCCGGCGCTACGCTCCCGGCAGCCATCCGGAGTGCAAGCAGCGAGTCCTCTGTGGTGATTATGCCATCATTGTTCACGTCGCCTGTGATGTTGTACTCTGCTGATATCGGCGTGCTGAGCGCTGCAATAGCTATCATCACGCCGTAGATTGCGTATTTTGTCTTCATCCCGTATCCCTTTCCGTTTCGATCGAATCAATCACAAATTTGATCACGATTGCTGTGAGTAGCAGTATTTCTGATGATATGTGGTTCTTTATCATCGATACCTTGAATTACAGGATTATCTTGTGATATAAACTTTATGGTTTGTATGACCTGGCTGATTATTCCCATTTTTCGGTGAAATGTAACTTACTGCCCAAAACATGCCACACAAATGCGATGTGTTTGTTACCCTCAGCAAACACTATTTTTGAATACACTCAATAAATTATGGGTTTTTAGCAAATTTCCCACAAAAAGATACGTGCTCAACACCACATGGTTAAAACCATGGTGATTGAAGCAAGAAATTTAACCGCTGAGTACGTAGAGGAACGAGAGAGAGAGAGAGAGAGAGACAAAACTCTGCGCACTCCGCGTCCTCTGCGGTGATTTCAAACCACTTAAAAACCGTGACGATAAAAGGGATGTTTATTTCAGTTCGCCGAAAGCCGGGATTGTTGTCGGTTTGCCGGGTTATTCGCGGGATCCTTGTTAGCGATGTCACGCATGCTCTCACACGACCAACAACACAGCTATGAACAGCGCATCAATAGCGAATGTTGCCGCAGCATTTATTGCGACGGTCTTGCTGCCAAGCCTGGGACCGAAGAGCGATACATGCAGCGGCAATGAATGTTTCGCAGACCTTGCCGATAGCGTAACCACGTTACCAAGCAATAACGCAATCAACACGCTTTTTGTTGTGATTGCTCCTTCGCTCAGAAGACTGCCTGCAAGAATTATCCCGGCATACGAATTTACAACTGCGATTGCAGTGATCAGGGCGACTTCACCCTCCAACCCCAGAATACGCGTGATGGGACCTATGACCACAGAGAACGACTCGAAAAAGTTCAGTTCAAACGCCACAGATACCAGAAACAGGGTGATAAACATCGTGGGAACAATTCTCTTAAGTAGTTTGTATGTGCTATCAGCGCTTTTTTTCGAGGCACTGCGATCATCCGGAGCGCGAGCACCATGCGGGTTAGTCGAACCGGACGGATGATCAGAACCGGATGGCTGAGTATCTGGTGAGAAATGACCGTTTTTCATCCAGAACCTCGCAAGAAGCACCCCGATGCAGGATTTCAAGAACGAAATGAGACCCACTATGCAGACATAGATCGATCCGGTGGTATAACCAAGAATGGGGATCACGACAGGTACGAAAAACGTGAAGAGGTGCGAGAGGATGCTTGGAAAGGAACTAATCATTGTGGTCGCAATAACCTCTCGCTCGGAGATCATCTTCTCCTTCAATCCATCCACAAGCATGGAATAACCGGCAACGGTGCTGAATACACAGGTCACAACAGACATCGCAGATATTGTGCTGATCTTCGCAATACTTGCAAGCGGGCTTGTTAGCCAGCCAAATTTTTTCATCAGCCCGGTATTAACCGCAAAACTCGTAACAAAGATGCCGATGGCTATTATCGGGACTATCTTTGCTGTGTAGTGAGTGGCATATGCCAGAGCGGTGTATGTGATGTCGATAACCATTTAATATGGGTCTACTCCAATCCATTTCTTCTGAACTCTATTCATTCATCTATCTTCCGTATGCATCTGCTGATGCTCTCTTAAACGCTTCCCAACCCATTCAGGCAGGCTCGCTTCAGGGTAGCTGTCAAAATCCGGAATGTACGGTTTAATATCCAGAATAGGGGTCCCGTTCAGCGCGTCCAGTCCTTTCACAATGACACTTCCACTCTCAGGTGAAAAATCCATGAGTTTCACGACCGATAGCCCGATTGGGTTGGGTCTCACAGGCATCCTCGTGGCAAAGACCTTCACATGAGCGGGCTTGTGACTGTGACTGTGGCTGAGACCCTGGTTGTGGTTGTGCTGATGGTGATCACGGCGATCCTGAGAATCATGGTGGTGATCATGCGCAGGCATCTTCCACTCACCGGATTTGTGGATCCAGAAAAGGATGATTATGTGGGAATAACCATCCAGACCACTTATTTTCCCGGCATGTTCCGGGTAAAGCGCTATTGTAGAGATGTCCTCGTTCCAGCCCCCATTTCCAGGGGGATGCGGCACCTCGCCGAAGCTGTGATATCCTGATTCGATCTGCCCGATCGGATGTAGCGCAAAGCTCTCACGGTGCGTCTCCTGAGTCATTTACACAACCTCCGGGGCAGACGGGCACACAAACACCCCATGTTCATCAAGATCATAGTCCAGCCGCTGAAACCTTGTCAGATATTCCTGATGGAACGCCTCCGGATCCAGATCATCAAATACTTTGGGATAGAGCCACTTTGCCATGTATGTGGCACCAATAAAGTTGGCTGTGCTGCCCACAAGATCCATATCAATCAGGTATGTCCGGTTCTCCGCAACCGCGGTCATGCCCTCCCACCCGGGGCGGCTCATGATCCGTTCTCTCTCCAGCCCCATCGCCGCCGGGTCGTCCTCTCCATATCCGCAGAGACCGGTTTTACATCGCACAGCCTTTACAATCACATCAGGATTCTCTTCAATCAGCCATTCACAATCCACCTCAACGATCGGTTTCTCAGAGAACCGAGGCAGATCAGCAGCGATATTTACGCCACCGGCTGCCACACATATCTCATGACCCGATGAACCCGTGGCAAAAGCCCTGTAATCCTCGGAATACTCGATGTACACCCGTTCCCTGTCGCCATCCGGAATCTCACTCACTCGGTCCCAGATCGTTTCATCGAGGTATTCCTGATAAAAGGTGCAGAACTCCTGAGCGTCCTCCGTATTACCAAGAATGTATCCAAGCATCCGTATATTCTGCGTCATCACTTCCAGTCGCCCCATATCCCAGCAGGTAACTGCGATTGTGTCCGGAAGTTTAGCCTCAAGACTGGTTCCCATCGATCTTAATTTACCAGTGAAAATTATGTCCGGCTGTAACTCAAGGATCCTCTCAAGATCCGGGCTGGACGTTACTCCCGTGGACGGAAGCTTGCACAACCCCGGAAAAAACGTCCCCCTTGCCTTTATGTCTGACGAAACTCCAACCACCCGCTCTTCGGCTTTCACTATCTTTATAGCCTCGGCATCAGGGTATGTGAGGACAACTATCCGCTCAACCGGCTTACGCACAGTAACCGTTCTATCAGCAGAATCCATAATCGTGATCTCCTTCTCTTTTCCCAGAATGACAAGTTCGATCTGCGTCACATCCTGCATATTGATCTTGCCGTCATGTTTACCGTCCGCAAGATCGGTCTTGTCACGGTACTCAAGAATGATCAGTTCTGTGTACGTCACATCCTGCATGTTTATCGTGTCGTCTTCGTTCGCGTTCCCGAAGATGTTTAGCGTGTAGTCTGATGCCACTGCGGGAAGCGAAAGTGTGAGTAATAGCAAAGTTATGGCTATTCCAGCCAATATTGTATCTGTTTTCACTGTGGATTTCCTCCTTATGGTTGTATTCTGTGTGATCTCACACGAAATATCTGCTACATGACGCGTGTGCATTGGTAAGTATTCTACCTATAACTTAAGATTTTTGGTAAGGTCAGTAGAACCAAACATACTGCGCCTGCCAGACACTCTGGCATGATGCACACCCGGTGTCAGTCACATCTGCCTCCGGACATTTTCCCCATCTCACCGGCAACTGTTTCTCAAACTCCCGGTCATACTGGCCGCGACACGGATTTCTTTACTCGGTCATTAAGATCAGTGGCATGGAAACGAGATAACGCTGGATCGATCTACGCAAACTGTTGAAATTGTCCCGGATGCGTAACTGCTCAGGGTGCCTAAAAACACTATCGTGTGACTTCTCTATATCCACACTGCTTGACCTGGAACACAACCTGAGCCGAACCTGAAATTTAACCGCGGAGTGCGCAAAGGGACGCGGAGGGGAAATAAACGGTTAACTACTCTGCGATCCTCTGTACCCTCAGCGGTTATTTTTCTTGCCAGAGTACAGAATCGTAATCGGGGGACTAATCAACATACCTGAGTAGTTACCCGGATGCCATCTATTATGAGCACCTTGCCTCCGGGTCTCAACACAAGTTTCCACTCGGATACCGCTCTTTTTGGGTTCGGCAGCGTCCGGAGAAGATGACGATTGATGACAGCATCGAATAATATATTTTCAGCATCACCAATCCTGAACCCTGCATGGAGATTCCGGTTAGCTGCTTTCTCCTTTGCCATTCCAAGCATTCCTGCCCGTTAGGTTAATGCCCGGTACCTTATGCCAGATCGCCGACAAGAGCAGAGAGAAAGAACACCGATGCCGCAGCCAACGTCCAGCACATCGAGCGTCTCTTCTCCAGGTGCTCTTTTCAGAAGAGAGTTTTACGCTTCCTTTCCCTGTTCTGGCTGAATTCCGTGCCCTGCGCAGCAATCATAAGTCTCAGAAGACCTATTCCATCCATGTTGATAACGTCTTTTATAGCGGCGCTATCATGCATTCGCATCCACCATTTCACTCTTGAAGAACCTCTCCGATCCTCTCGCGTGCGAGGTTTGCGATGCACGAATCCGCACCCAGCGGTTGTGCATACAAGAGTTCGATCTCACTATCGCCGAGCTTGACTGTGGTCTGGTTTTCGCCTTCCTTAATCCCTAAAACCCGCGGAATATCCTGTGTGGTATGAACACCCGGTGCCAGGAAACAGGGCAGCGCCACAATCTTTTCAATTCCGGTCCCTTCAAAACTCTTCAGCCCTTCATGAAGGGTGGGGGTGTCCAGATTCAGAAACGCGGTTTTAACAACCATGTTCCCATCGCCATTACCTATCATCTCAGCCACAGCGCTCACAACTTCCTTATTATATGGAAGTGAGCTGCCGTGTCCAAGTACCAGTACTCCAATATTGTTTTCCATTTTAGTCACCTAAGGTCTTTAGTGAACTCCCATAACAGACAGGACCGCGGTTATCATCTTCTCGTCATACCGATTTTCAACGCCTTTATCCGGATCGGTGTGTCTGACCTTGAACATCCAGTTTCCTGACTTATCCAGTTTGATTGATGCAATGCCGTCAGAATCAGTGGTCTCAGAAGCTGCATCGCTTCCATCGCCGCCAGACGCGGCATCGATCACGGCTCCGGCAAGTGCTGCACCATCATACATGACCTGAAGCTCGATCGCTTCTCCGGCATGATAGTGCCTGAAATCTACCGGGATAATCTCAAGCTCGTGTCCGGGTATCAAATTAAGCTCTTTCGGTCCACCATGCCCAACAGAGACAATTAACCGAGCATACTGGCAATAATACCCGCTGCTCTTCACGTTCTCATAATCGCTCTTTGGACCTACGTGCCCACCATCGTCGGTCACCGAGTATATGCCTGCATCATACTCAACAGCAACACTGTGGTACCCATCAAGAACCGGATCAAATCTCATAATCAGGCAATCATCTCCAGCATCCACTGCAAGATCCTGTTTCTGACCTTCCGGGTCAAAAAGAGCGGCTTTCACGTTTTTAAGATCAGGCATCCCATCGACTACCATGTTATGTCCGAGAAACAGTTTACATTCAACCATGTCCCCCGGATGTGCATGCAACTTATCATGTTCAAGCCATATCTCGTGCCCGCGCACGATATCCTGCACCTTTTCGCGTGTCATTTCCGAGTCCTCCTTTGTTACGATAGTTCACATATTGTTGTGCAATTCCGATATCAGTTCATACGGACTTACTACAGTAGATGCCTACAATTAATACGTTATAAGCATTGTGACTGTGATAATAGCTCTACACCACACTACTATTTCACACGCAAGATATCAACCCACCTACGTGATCACCCCCCTGAAACGATACAGACCCACCAAAAAGACAACGATCACAGATATTCCGATATACGCCAGATCATGCCACAGACATGGATTATCAATCAACAACAGGATCATTCTAACCACCTGTACCACCACCGCGAAAGGGACAATCACTATCACAGGCTGCAACCCCAGCAATTCTCATTTTGAAAAATTGAGTGAACTATCTCGCAAATCAAATGCATTTATATAACAGCATCTCAAAAAGGCACTTCATAAATCCACAAAGATACACCTGGTAGTGTCAACAATGTTCAATCAAATCATAAAATCATTTCGATTGGCGATTCAGAGCTTTCCAGATATACGTACTGGAAAGAATTTGACATACACCATGGAAGATATTGTTTTGAGTGCTTTTTCAGTGTTTTTCATA
>RXIK01000136.1 GCA_004211975.1 Methanosarcinales archaeon
ACACATTCTGCGGTAGGATTACCCCGAATGGAGGGGGTAGCCGGTTAGGCAATCAGTGATGCAGCTTCTTGTCACACGCAGAGTGCGCAGAGGGACGCGGAGGGGAAATAAACGGTTAACTGCTCTGCGATCCTCTGCGCCCTCAGCGGTTATTTTTCTTGCCAGAGTACAGAATCGTAATCGGGGGACTAATCAACATACCTGAGTAGTTACAAGTCAGATTATTATCTCTCATAAAAATTGTTGATTTGAAGGGACCAGAAACCGATCAAGGCGAACTTCTCAGATGGTTGGGTGAAGCTCCTTTGTTTCCAACAGCACTATTGCCCTCAGAGAACCTGTGATGGGAACCAATAGATATTAATTTTGCAAAAGTGATTTTTACCGATAAAAACCTGACTATTGAAGGTGAATTCTGTTTTAATGAAGAAGGACAGATCACTCAATTCAAAACAAAAAGATACAAAGATAACACCCTGGAGAACTTTACAGGTTATTATGGTGACTACAGAACTGTTGATGACATGAAAGTACCTTTTTACTTAGAAGCTACCTGGAATCTTAAATCTGGTGATGTAAGTTATGTAAAATTTAAAATAGAGCGGATTGAGTACAATAATCCATCAAAATTTTGATGGTTAGGTTCAAGAATTGCTCTCCGCAACTTTCTGCTTATAAAAAAGCGTTGTGCTTTGGCTTAGTGTCCGCTACGCTACAAAAGAATATAACCACAGATAAAAAGGGGATACCAGGGATTACTCGGAGGGGTCTCTGTAAACTATTATTGTTATTATTATTATTATTGTTATTATTATCAATGAAACATTATACTGAAACTGTCTGTAACACAGGAAAAATTTATCGTGAAATTGATAAAACAATAGTTGTTTGCGTTATTCGTTGTCCTGACACACGTGATCTCGTGAGCGGTCAGCACCAGATAGTGCGGGGGGTCACGAAAACATGAGCCGCCATGGAACGCGGCAACAAAATCACTCCTCGCGCAACTGGTCCAGTACGTCCCCTAACCGCTCAAAGTTCTCACCAAACGCAGTCCAGTTCGTGCCCATCGAGTCGAGAATCGCGTCATAGTAGTTGTTTGCCTCTGTGATTAACTCTTCAGTTGACCAGGGTTCTCCATCTTCACCAGTCTTAACCGGGCGCGTTCTGGTTCCGCCTTTGCCAAATAGTGCGTCAAGTGCACTGTCAAGGTCTTTCTCCATCACCACTCGTTCGCCGTCCGAGACAAGTATTCGCTTCAGTTCAGGAAGCTGCCCGGCTTCTGCCAGGATATAGAGTGGTTCTATGTACAGAATACTGTCCTCGATCGGTATTACCAGCAGGTTGCCCCGCGTTACGCTGGAGCCTTGTTGCGACCAGAGCGTGAGCTGCTCTGAGATCACTGAGTCCTGATCGAATTTTGCCTCGATCTGTAAAGGACCGTAGATCAGTTTTTCTTTGGGGAACTTGTATAGGAGCAGTTTCCCATAATCATCCCCATCAGATCTGGCAGCGAGCCATGCGATCATGTTATTTTTCTTTATCGGTGTGAACGGGCGCATAAGGAGGAATTCCTTGTTGCTTTCACCTGGAAGCTTCATTATTATGTAATAAGGGTCTACCTGCACCTGTTGGCTTGTGCCGTACACCTCGCGTGGGATCTGCCATGCATCCTCCTTATTATAAAAGACTTTCACGTCGCTCATGTGATAGGTGTTATAAATGTTTGATTGTATCTGGAAGAGGTCTTCAGGGTATCTCACATGTTTTTTAAGCTCGTCTGGCATCTGGTCAAATGATTTGAACTGATCGGGAAACATCCGGGCATACGTTGTGATTATTGGGTCCTGGTCCGCGGTATCAGAGATATAGTAGGTCACGTCTCCATCATACGCATCAACAGTGATTTTTACGGAGTTTCGTATGTAATTAACAGAACCACTCTTCTCTGAGTACGGGAAATTACCGGTGACGGTGTATGCGTCCTGTATCCAGACCAATCTACCGTTGCAGATGGTGATGTATGGATCCCGGTCAAGCATCAGGAACGGGGTGATCTTTGAGATCCGATCCTTAATGTTCCTTTCAAACATAATCCTGCTATTAAGAGTAATATCTGAGGATAACAGGATCTTAATATCCATGAATCGTATCGCCATCAGGAGTTTCTTCATGGTTGTGTCCAGTTGCACACCTCCACGACCATCATACTGGATATACTCGTTAGAATCGCCTTTTGGATAGTCAAACTCTTCTGTGCGGGTGTTTACCAGAACAAACTCGTTATCCCGTTCTCCATAGTATATTTGTGGCTTTTCAATCTTTAGTTTTGGTTCATTTACAGTGTACACTGGAGGAATGTCTTTTATCAGGTAGTTAGGAAGTCCCTCACTTGTAATGCTATTCACGGGGCTCATCACCACACCAAAACCGTGTGTGTAGACTGTATGCAGGTTTACCCAGGTCTTTGACACGATCTGGTTCTGATTCATCTCTCTTGGCGCTAACAGCACCTCGGTGTATTTTCCGTCAATCTCGTATCGGTCAATGTCAATACCGGAAAGGTCGTAGTACAACCTTATTTCCTGCATTTGTTTGTATGTCTGTACGAGCGGTCTCCAGTCAAGAATTCTGATGTTATCCATAGTTTCTTGTGAGTTTGCCAGCACTTCCCGGCTTAGATTCATCTCAGCCGGGAAGGTTCTCTCCTCCACATCAGCAAGCCCGTAGGCGATCTTTGTGAACTTGATGTTGTTCTCGAGGTATGGTGATTCCAGACTGATCTCGTTTGGCGAGACTTTGTAGGTCTGCACGATTCCTGGAACCGCGGTCGAACCAATAAATATGACCAGCAGGTAGAAAACCACCGCATAAGTTAATATACCGCTTTTTTGTGGGTCTTGCTTGCCTGACAGGAAGAATATCCAGACATAACATAACAGGGCAATGAACAACGCAAGAATCATAAGTATTTTGGTGATTGGAAGGTATATCATAACGTCGGTGTAGCCAGCCCCCACCACAATCCCTTTTTCGGAGTATATTATGGAGAATCTGGCAAGATAGTGGTTCGCGGCAAGGAGGATGAAGAATAACGATCCGAGAACTGCTAGGTGTGCAAGCGCATTCCGTTTCATGCCGGTGATCGCCGACTGGAAACTGACGTCGTAGATCGGACCCTCCTCGCCCACTGGCGTGGAAACCTGCGCCTGCTTGAACATGCGGATGATAAACGACTGCATATAGTCCAGAAGCACCAGGAGGATCGTGAGTACCAAACAAGCCATCAGGAAGCTTCTGACCGCGTGAATGAACGGCAGCGAGAAAACATAGAAAGCAACATCCTCTCGGAAGATCGGGTCCTGCAAGTTAAATGTCTCTTGATTCAGGTACTGTAGCACCACAAACCATTTCTGCGAGCTTGCAAGCCCAACAAAGAACGACAAGATCAGAGCGATCACGATCTTTAGCTTTGAGGGGATCTCTGACTTGGATGGGTTTGCTTTTGAGGATATCCAGAGGTTGCCAAGCAGAAATATGAGGAAAAACAATGCCGAAGCTGCAAATAGGAGCAGTTTCGCAGTTAAGCTAATCATGAAGATCCGGGAGAAACCAAGAGCGTCAAACCACCAGTAATCGGTGACAAGACGAACTATCTCTGAAATTGATAGGATGAACGCCAGCACTATGAAGATGGCGATATTTGTAATTCCGCTCTTGGACCGCACCATAACAAATGCAAGGGGGTGTATCAATTATAAAGGTTTGCGGGAAAAGAGGCGAGTTTTTAATTTTTGTGAGGTGCACCTGAGCACACGGCGTAAACCGCGGTTTTTATCGGTATGACAAAACGATGCCGCCAAAAAACAATGGGCACAATTTTCACATAAACAATTCAAATTTTTAAGTGCAATAAATAGGGGTGTGGTGGGTGTAACTTCGTGGAATTCACGATGTTCGTCTGAATTCATGGTTTTATCGTAACTACCCAAGGTACCTAAAACCACTATCAGGGGACTTCGATATAAAGGAACTATTCGGGATGGGGTGAATACTATAACCAAACCGGGAATTTAATCGTAGAGTGCGCAGAGGGACGCGGAGGGGAAATAAACGGTTAAATACTCTCTCGTTTCTCTGCGCCCTCCGCGGTTATTTTTTCTTACCAGAAAGTACCGAATCGCAATCGGGCAACTAATCACCATGCCTGAGCAGTTACATTTTATCATGAACTTAGGCGAACGGGCGAATCCCACGAAATGGGCGTCATCTGATTTGGAAAAGCTCAGGGTCTGTGTCGGTGTGAAGTGTGGCTTCTTCCTGCCACAAGCGGATTGTGCGAATGGACAAATAAGCAGTCTTAATCCGCATCACGCCAGTCCAAGTAACCTGAACGTTGCATACGCAATTGCCACCATGATAATCGAATGCTTGAACCCTGAATATACGTTCCCTTCACCCATCGCACCTCCTACAAGCCCTGAACAGAATCCCTGGATCAGCGTTGCGTGAAACATCAGGAGGATGTATTTATCAGCATCGTACCCGGCAAGCATCTCCATGCCCTGGCTGAGGTTTTCAGATGCGTCGCCTGATGGAACCATGCTCACGAAATTCGCGGCAAGCACGTACACAATGAACAGGAAGACAAAGAACGAGAGGTACACGATCATCACGTACTCGGTCATGTTGCCGAGCCGATCCTTCTTCAGGCGGTATGATGCCTCAGAATCGGCAGCCGCGATCTGGAGCACCTGCCTGATGTCGCTGACTGCTTCGTTCGCCTTTATGATCAGTGTGATCGTGCGGGAGATCATTGCGGTTCGTACCCGTTCCTCAAAGCGGGTCATCGCAACAGACGTGGACGCGCCCCACTCAATATCTCGCCACATGCGCCGGATCTCGCTGTCGAGCACGCCGATTTTGGATTTGAGAGATGCTTTGATTGAACTGGTTAGCGTGAGTCCTGCTTCATTCATTGATGCAAGCCGTCTCAAAAACTCAGGCATCTCGCGCTCCATGTTCTTGATCCTCCGCACCCGTGACTCATAGAAGAACGTGAATGGGACAAGCAGAACAAACATCCCGAAGACCACCACGTCGTCAAGCACACTCACCGATGGAAACTCCATCTGGGCGCCAGACACTGCACCGGCTGTACCGGCTGCACCGGACAATGTAGCGATGATCGGTCCGACTGAGAGATATCCTTTCATGTAAATCGATATTAGGGCATAGATGAGTGCTACAGGCACAGCTATGTACAGCGCGTACACCGGATTTTCAAAAAATGTTTTAACCGGGTTTCTGAAGAATTTCTTGTACTTCTTGATCTTCTCCGCAGTTTCAAGCCTGGTGAATAACGCATCTTCAATGACTTCCGCGGGTTTTACCTTAACACCCTCAAAAACATCTGACTTTTTTGTGGTGGCGGGCACATGGTACGCTTCCTCCCGCGAACCAGCCATAGTGCTCAGGAGAAGTACACACAGCAGGGTAGCCCCGGGAATCAGCCCATAGATCAGTGCATTTAGAAGGATGATCGAAGAGCTATCAATCATCCCGATCACCACCAGTATTGTCATCATAAACAGCGGACCTGCAACAAAGACCGTGATGTAGCCCTCAGCGATCATGCCAAGTGTGTTTAAGTATTTCTCCTGATCAGCCCCCGCCTGCTTATAATAGTACGATGATTTAATCTTGAAATATTCGGTGAGGCTGCCACCACTATCGATCACCATGATAAGCCCGTCAAGAAAATCCCTCATGTTCCGTGACGGTGACCGCTCGCTCGCATCATGCAGAGCCTTTATTATATCAATGTTAAGATACCGGATATCCCGAACAACATAGCCAACATGATCCGCAACACCTCCGTAAACATGTCGTTGTCCGGCAAGCGACTCAAGGATCTCGACCAATTCCAGACCGCCGCGGGAGAGCGCGTACATATATGTGATTGCTGATGGCAGCGACCGATCAATGCTTGCCGCAATCTCACCGCTCCGAAACTTCGGATAATAACTGAACAGGTAGTAGGTGATTCCTCCGAACACTAACGGAACCGGAATTGTGAGCAGGAATACTTTCGCTCCAAATAACGTGTATAACGGGATGCAGATGAGAATGGACAGAAGCAACGCACCAATCGCAACAAGCAGCGAAACAACCGCTGATCTCGCGAGGTATTTGTCGACAGGTACCGGTATTCGTGCCTGCCTGAGCACGGTTATAAGATCACCGTGCGAACCACGTTTCTCTGCGAAATATGTGCCGAATTTCCGTATTGATGATATGTATGTGTGCAAACTCCTCGCCCCATACAACATTAGTCGCTGATTATATTTATATGTTAGCGTTTCGCTAAGGTGGAAAAAAGGGATGGGTGCTAATTACGATCAAAGTCAGACCAGATCACATCCAACTGGGGGTCGTTGGAATTTCCCCTATCACGCGATTATTGGACGTGGTGAAATATTTAAAGTGAACAAGTGGGTTATCACTGTTCAGGGGGTTTCCAAAGTTACGCTGGTGATTCCGCAGAGGACGGATATGGTCACGAAGCTACTATATCGGAACCGCTGGAGAAATGAGCAGCATAACAATTGAGAAGTACATCGAGCGAGTGTAACATGACTAAAACAAACAAAAGGGCTGCATTCATCCTCGCTACAAGTAACGGGGTCTTCTGCCGTGGAGACTATAAAATCAGGCGCTGATCAGGGCGCCATAACATTTAATCGCGGCAAATAAAATACGTCTCTGTATATGTTCGGTTAAAATTCAACCCTACACCACAAACCGGGATATTCCAATAATATTGGTTACTTGTACTTAATGAATATCCCGATGTTGGTGTGGGTATGGGCAAAACCCGTGGGCTGCGCGCGGGTCACGAACACATCTGGGTGAGTAGTTCCTCTCCGCTGGTTGTGCCTCTCGCAATGAGCATGTCGCCTGCATACAGCACTGTTTTTGCGCTTGGGCTGTATATCCACTTATCTTTACGTTTAACTGCCATTATGTGCATCCCGGTCTCTGTTCCAAGCTTCATATCGCCAAGTGACTTTTCAGCGACCGTTGAACCTGACAGAATTTCCCGTTTGGTGACCACCTCGTCAGACTCACGCACGGCAAGCGCCATGATCGGATGCAACTCGATATCTCGCAGCACAACATCAGCAAGGTCATAAGCGGCATCAGAAATTGCTTCTGACGCGTTTGCAAGATGCAGAAGCCCGCGGAGCTGATCCACCTCGTCAATATGTTTTGCTGATTTGAGCACCCAGTGCTGGAGTTCGTATTTCATGCCATCCATCAGATCCTCGATGTAACTCACCTCTTCGGCGATGTCTTTATTGTAAAATAGCACTGCGGAGTATGCAAGCCCGATCGCAAGTTCGGACATATTTTTCATCTCAACGATCAGGTCAACAGCCCGGTCAAGATCAGCGAGCACACGCGTAAGCTCAAATGTGGGTCGCTGATATTTTTCACAGGTCGCGTACTCTATAAACAGTGGTACGCCCTCATCGTGCCCGCGTGCGAAGACCACATCACCTTCCCGGATCCTGGTATTGTGGTCCGGATCATATATCCAGCTGCGGTCACGCCGGATTGCGATCACCCACATGCCAGTCTCGGTTTCAAGTTCGATCACGCCAAGTGTGCGTCCTGCCATCGGCGACTCTGCGCTGACTGTTGCCCGGGTGAGTGTCTCTTCTGCCTCTCGCAGTTCCATCTTTAGTTCGAGAGGTATCCCGAGACCGAGGAGCGCGATCTTCGCGATGTCGCCAGCGGAATTCGAGATGTTCTCGGCAGCGGCGCCAGCCTGCAGCACGCCTGCGAGCGCCTCTGCTTCATCTAGCCTGCGAGCGCTTAACATCGTTGATATCCGCATATAATACTCGAGAGTATCCATCTTCTCTTCAAGGCGGATGACCTCCATTGCGATCTCCCGGTCGTCATAGATCACAGCCGAGTATGCAAGATCAAGCATTAGCTCGGACGTGTCCTTCATGTCGGTCAGCAGATCTTTCGTACTTCTTGTGCAGTATTTAAGTTCCTTTGTCATGTTGTCGTGGGACGCCCCGTATTCATCTGTGACTTATGCCTACCGGTAACTTTGGTTCCATGTAACATTAACACGAACTATCTCCCACCCGGCACCCCATCCTGGTTTTGATGTTATGGTTTCAGGCAGTAGGTCATTTAATTCACTGGTCGCGGCATCCATTGTGCCACTCTCTCGGATTCGTTTGATATATATGTTTCATCGATTTCTTCGTTGTCCCCATGATGTGACCTACACATCACACCATACCACGTCACAAGATTAATATCCCGCCTGTTTATATATGTGGGATGAATGAACACAGAACACAGCAACCCCGTACACAGCAGCGGCACGCAGCTAAACGATCCGGTTATACAAGCAAAGATCGTTTCCGCAATGTCGATTGACGACCTTGTCAGCGCGCTCGGAGGGTGTGGATTTGGCGCAGGACGGCTTGCGCAAGCATGTGACATCTACGAAGAGATGCTTAAAAGCGGCACGACCACAAAGTTCTTCGGACTTGCCGGTGCGATGGTGCCCGCAGGCATGAGAAACATCGTATCGGGCTTGATCCGGGATGGGCATATCGATGCACTCGTCTCGACCGGCGCAAATCTCGTGCACGACCTCATTGAATCGCTCGGATTGCCCCATTACAAGGGCAACGACGTCGTCGATGACAATGCGCTATACCGCGAGCAGATCGACCGGATATACGATGTGTTCATACCGGAGCTTCACTTTACCCGGCTGGAAGAGCACCTGCTCACCGTATTTGAAGGCATGGGCGACCGCATCTCAATCCGGCAGATGCTCTCTGATATTGGTAAGTCACTGAACGATCCAAACTCAATCCTGCGGGCTGCCTATGAATGTAACGTCCCTATATTCTGCCCGGCAGTCCAGGATTCAATGATCGGGCTTCACGCGTGGCTATACCGGCAGACAAACCAGCTAAATATCGATGTTTTCGCGGACGTCCACGAGTTTCTTGATATATGCTTCGACGCCGAGCAGTCTGGCGCGGTCTTCATTGGGGGCGGCGTGCCAAAGAATTTCATTCTGCAGGGAACACTCATGACATCAAAGGGATTTGACTATGCGATCCAGTTAACAACTGACCGACCCGAATCCGGCGGACTTTCAGGTGCAACACTCGACGAGGCAAAATCATGGGGGAAAATCAATGAAAACGCAAAAGCAGTCACAGTGTATGCAGACGCAACCATCACGCTACCAATCCTTGTGTCCGCGGTACGAAGCAGGCTATAACCGTTCTCACAGCCTGAGCCACCCACCCAATTCAAGGGACTCGTCTGCTCATGGGTGTAAACGTGGATTTGGCGGATGGCGCAGATATCCAGGACGTGTTTAACCACGGGCACTTAAAGAAATGTCATTTTGCTCACCGTAACATTTATGTAACTGTTCATCCAATTAGTATGTGGTGGGAGCGGGGCCGAGACGCCAAGGTTACTACTTATTCTCCCACCATACCTCCTTTTGTGTAACTCATGCTCCATGCCGAGTTTTCCACAAAAAAACCGAGTAAAAACCACCCTCACATGCCGGAAAACACTTTAATCAAACTTTTGTGGCAACTGAGACTTTTTATTATTTTCTGGTTACCTGGGGTTGTCTTGTGTATGCACAACTGATAAAATTGAGCGCTATCGATCTGAAAAGTCATTTATATCGTTAATCTGTGAAATCAGTGTTCATCTGTGGCTAAAAGTTTTATTTGCCACAGATTAACACTGATTTCGGAAGTCACATCATGCCACTGTTTGCAGGATTGGCATCATGTTGTTCAACCGACCAGAACAAATTAAAAAGTCTCTGGCAACTACCCTGAGGTGCCTAAAACCACGGGGGGACTTCACAATGCAGGACTACCCGGGACCTGGAACATACCACAATCAAACCGGAAATTTAACCGCCGAGTGCGAGAGAGAAATACGGAGGCGGATCTTATCTCTGCGAACCTCCGCGCTCTTGGCGGTTATTTTTTTGGCTCACTGATACCCCACGTGAAGGTGTTCAAACCAACTAGTTATATCGGTTATTTACCAAAACTCATCCCACTCTGGTTTCTATGTGTTTACCAAGAATTTATTCCGGCTTAGCATTCGTAAAATCCGTTTAAACGCACCATATAAGGTTGTGAGCGATTTTGAACGTTGCATGCCCCGGGTAAATCCGGGTTTGCATGGTTAAGCAGGTTTGGTCAACCAATCACAATAGCCCCCGACTAAGCATCAACTCAGCATTCAGAACCGATGCCCCGGCGGCACCCCGTACGGTGTTGTGCCCCATCGTAATATACCGGATCCCTTCCCGGATCCTGCCCACCGACACGCTCATGCCATCGCCCCGGTCACGGTCCAGTCTTGGCTGCGGTCTGTCAGGGTCGTCGTGAACGATGATCACCTGATCGGGTTCGGTTGGAAGATCAAGCCCCGGATCAAAGTTTAAGAACGCGTCACGAACATCCTCAGGAGTCGGGTTGTCTGCCAGCGTGATCCAGACAGCCTCGGTGTGTCCATCAAGAACCGGCACCCGGTGGCAGCTTGCGCTGACCTCGAATGACGCATCAACAATGGAACTGCCATCAAACGTTCCGAGCAGTTTCTGTGCCTCACGCTCAACCTTCTCCTCCTCGCCTCCAATGTGCGGGATGACGTTGTCAAGGATCGCCATTGATGAGATGCCATCATATCCTGCGCCAGAGACTGCCTGCATCGTCGCCACTTTCACATCCTTAATTCCGAACTGGACGAGCGGCTTTAAGGAAACCGCGAGCATGATAACCGAGCAGTTGGGGTTGGTCACGATCGCACCGTCCCACTTCCGAGAATCCCGCTGGACTTCGAGCAAGCCAAGATGATCCGCGTTCACTTCAGGGATCATTAGCGGCACATCAGGCTCCTGTCTGAACGCTGATGCGTTGCTTGCGACCATGACGCCGGCGCGGGCAAACGCGGGCTCAACATCGCGCGCAATGTCTGCGGGAAGCGCAGAGAACACAATGTCCGCGTCCACCTCTTCCGGTTTTATGGGGACCACAACCTGGCTCCCGATCTCGCCCGGAAGTGCGGATGCAAGCCTCCAGTTGGCAGCGATAGCGTATGTTTTACCAGCGCTCCTCTCTGATGCTGCAAGCGAGCTTAGTTCAAACCATGGGTGCTCTGCAAGTGCCTCAATGAATCGCTGCCCGACGGCGCCAGTTGCCCCGAGCACTCCTACCTTCAACGTTTCCATAAATCCGCCCCCGTAAATAACATATTAACAAAAAATAAAGGGTGGAAGACCTTTTAGTCTTCCATTACAATCGCTTCGCTTGGACATGATTCTACGCAGGTGCCACACTCAGTACACTCGTCCATATCGATCACAGCGATGTCGTCGTCGTTCATAGAGATTGCTTCTGCCGGGCATTCGTCCACACAGGTTCCGCAACCGGTACATTCTGCTTCTATCACTTTTATTGCCATCTTCTTATCTCCTATATTGGATTATGCCATACATTCCGCAACCATGCAAAATGTATGTGCTAAAGTGTCATTAAACACGTGCAATAAATAGTTTTCGTTTGGACGCCCAAACAAATCGCGTCCAACCGAACTTGATTATCGGTATAACCCCGGGTTTCATCAGAGATCTGTAATGACCAATCCAAACGTGAACACGCAGGCATTGCTGCTATATTGACATGACCGCATTGTTTTCAGGTTCTTTGCTGCTGTACGCCCGTCTGATCATTACACATTGTGTTGCGCCATGCACCGGGGGAGCGTCCATGACCTGGAGGGTGTGGACGCCCCCAAAATGCGATCCCGTGAATCCTGGCGGTCACAACCGCTCTCTGAATCCTGAATCTCGCATCAGGCATGATCTCGCATTGTACGCGGGATCCTTCCTGATCAGTTTCCAGATTGTTTTGAGACTCTCTTCCTTGATATTACCGTACGGAAGCGGGATGCATGCGCAGGGCAGCACATCCCCCTGTGGCGTTATATGAAGCCACCTTCGTCCCGCAAAACACCCGGTGGATTCCATTATGTGCGGGATTGCGAACACGCGCACTCTTCCATCTTCTTTTGCCCATCTGACAAATGAATCAAAGGTTTTGTGGTCCTCTCTGCTCAAAACGTCATTTTCATGATTGATCCACCTGCCGGTCGGAACAATCTCGTAAAAAGACAGTTCATGTACACCCATCTTAACTGCAAGCAGGTAAAATTCCTTCAGATCACCAACGTTCATCGGGGAGAGCACGACATAGATGTTAACAAGGATACCTGCGTCAAGCGAGTTCCTGATCGCAGCAAGTGCTTCCTCAAACACCCCGCTCCGCCCCCTCATCCGGTCGTGTTCATCGATATGCGGGCTGTCAAGACTTACATTGACTGCGAAAAGCCCTGCATTCTTAAGTGCGGTGGCTTTCTCGGGTGTAAGCCCGGTTCCGGATGTGAAGACGGTTGCAACCGCCCTGTCAGGATCCACGTGCCGAACCATCTCCACAAGGTCAGGGTGCACCATCGGCTCACCACCATCAAATATGATCATTGTGGTGCCCATGCGGGTTGCCTGATCAATCACACCAGTAACCTCTTCCGGAGAGAGTGATGCTTTGTTATCCGTATCAGGGAGTGCACAGTGGATACAGCGGTTCGGACACTCCTCTGTGATCGATATCGTGATCTGGTCCGGGATGTTTCTGCCGAATTTAGCGTTCAACTGGCTTCTGGCAAGCCGATCAAACGCGTTTCCCGGTATCGGGGGCATCCACGTCGAAAATATGAGTTGACCGTCGTCTTCACCGATTGGAGATGAGTTTTCAAAGTGACTTATGATGTCTGACGTAAACGGCTTCATCACGGGGGCAAGCAGTCCTTCAAGGGTGATGTCGCCGCTTGCGCTCAGCCAAACGCTGAACCAAGGACGTTTATACAGGGGATACTTATGTGGCTGCATGGTTCACTGATCTCACACACTCCCAATTGATAATATGTATATCGGCACCTCGTCATCCGGCAGGGCGAGCAGTGTTGCCACATCAGCATCACAGAACGCACCAACTGCGCACACGCCAAGATCAAGCGTTTCTGCTTGCAGATACACATTCTGTGCAGCATGTCCCGCTTCCATATACACATACCTCACACCGCGATCCCCGTACCTGGCAGTAGTTCGCTCAAACACCGCCGTAAACACAATATCAACCGCAGCATCAGTTATCTGGCTCTGGTGCAGCGCACACCCCGAAAGATTCCTCCTGCGGTCGCCATCACAGACTTTCTGAAGCGCATGTTCCCGGGACCGGTAATGATAAACACCATCAGACACCCCACCAACATTTCCTGCGACCACATACACCTCAAGCGGGTATAACGCCCCTGCCGACGGCGCTGTTCTGAGTTCATTCCTGCCTCCTGCCCCGGCGGTTACGCCCTGCGCTGCCCAGAGCAACCGAGACAGATCATCCGGTGTAACCGGTTCTTTTGTGTACGTTCTAACCGATCTGCGGGTGAACAGTGCCTCTTCAACCGATATTTTGCCGGTGGTCTCCGGTGCAGGCAGCATGATCCGCCCACCTGGTTTCAGTTCCATGTCATCCCTCATATTCTGCTCCGTATTTGATCCCATGCCCGGTCCCAGATCAATACAAGCCCCTGTGAGCAGCACGACCTGCACCAGGATCAGGACCCGCACGATACACACAGCTCTACAGACCATCTGTTGAATCACTCATGCCCCGGATGCGTAAAGCTATCGGTGGCACAACACCCGGAATGTCAGACAACAACTTGACTTTCGAACAATGTGGGATTCATGCTTTGACACCGTCCGGAGCACGAGCCCCCATCCCGCCCACGCCACAATTCAATTCCGCACAGGCACAATTCACCAGCAGATCATAACTCCACGCCCCCAACTGCCGCATGCAAGATCCGGAGCGCATCAAGCGCTGTGACCCGCCCGTCGCCGTTCATGTCCGCGAGATCGTTATGTCTACCGCGGGCTGCGATTTGGAGCGCGATTACTGCGTCCGCGGCAGTCACCACACCGTCGCGGTTAAGATCCCCCTGCACCCGCTCTTCTGCAGGATACAGGAAGCTATCTGTCCAGAATGGGCGGGGCGGCAGAGCATCAGTCTCCACCCGCTTCTTCCACTCGCTATCACTGATTCTCGTATAATTCTCTTCCTCAAACTCGTAATAGCTCATCACATAGCCGATGCCAGCCAGAGCTTTTCCATCAGGCTCTCTATAGATGATGATTACCGGATTAAACCTGCCAACGCCCTCGTGCAGGACCCTTTTTGTGAAGCTGTTCGTGCAGACATCAGCAACGAGTGTGGGCTCCTCTTCCATTATGCCATCATTCCATCCGCTGAAGAACCCCAGCAACCAGAGACCAAAACCGTGGATATCATCCTGTTCGCCACCGTAAACGTATTCACCGTCGTCGGTTGTCAGCGTCTCGTTGTGGGTGATCTTCCGGGCGTATGTTCCGAACGTATCAAGCTTTCCTGCAAGCGAACTGAATCCATCGCGGTGTTTTTCCGGGAGAACGCCTTCATCGGATAGCTCTGTCTCGATTTTTCGGCACAGTGATGACAGCCGGCTGTAAAACTCAGGGATCGGTTCGACGTATCCGTAGCCTTGGGCAACCGGGCATGGCACGTAGGTCTGTTTCGCATACAGTATGTAATCGTGGCGGAGCTGCGTCCATGATGAGAGCGCAGTATTCAGTTTTTCGTCCTGCCACGCCGTATTCTGCATGAACAATGGATAGCTCTCGTTAAACTCAACAAGCAGAGGGTCTAATGTGTAGAACCAGTTGCAATAGACGTTCTTCTTCCAATCTTCAGTGGTATAATTCCCAAATTCACTTTCAAGCTTGTTCATCTGGGATTCAAGCCCGGTATATGTCTCTTTCTCCGACTCGAGCAGCTGGTCTGCCCTCTCTGACCCGAGCATCGTTGCCATGACCTCGAGACCCTTCGGAAGACGTGTCAGGTAAGGGATGTGCGGATACGTGTCCTGCTGGAAGACATAGCTGTCTGGCACGTACCGCTCGCCCATGAACTGGATATATTTCGGCGGTATATCGCCCGGACTATACAATGGAACCGGTATTATCTCTGATTCGGGATACTCTGGTTTTCTGAACTCAACTCGCAGTTTCTCGATATTGCTTGTGTTTTCCAGCATAGATGCTGTGAAATTTGCACCAAAAACATTATCTGTTGCGTTTTTTACCATCACAGGCGTTATGCTGTCCGCTGTTCCGACAAGCAGCGTTGTGACATTGTAAACCTTCCCCCATAGCCGCATGTCCTCTGGCGAGTCGCGTAGCATCTCTGATATCATGGCTGCTTGCACAATCTCGATGTGGGAATCTTCGGGGTGCATTTCATCTTCGATTCTGAGGATGCGTCGGCTCAGCCATTTCATGCACCGGAAATACCGTTCAAGAGCCGGGTCACCCTCATAATGACCTCGCGGCTTGTACTGCGTGTAATCATCACCCGGATAGAACTCAGTTGCACTGTGCTCCAGTATCTTCCGGACATACTCAGTGACATTCTCCTCAGCGTAGCCCGGCACCGGATACGAGCCATCCAGGAGTTTACATGCGACTGTCACGAAGACCACGTTCCTTCTGGCAGCCTCTTTCACATGCGCAAGGTCCGGAGAAGTGTTCTGGTACTCATCCATACTCAATTTCTGCATATCCTGCACCAAAAACTCGGTAGAGTTGTAAAGATGCTCTTTTTCAATCTCTTTTAACATGTCGTCATGCACAACATGAAAGATGTGCAGCAGTGCATCAGTTGTTATGAAGACCGAGACATTAGACTCGTCAAATAACCCCCAGTAGCAATCAGAGATATTCCCGTGCTCATGGTCTTTCAGCACCACAAATCCGTTCTCGAAGAGTTTCTCCTTTGCATAATCGTCCAGCGGATAGATCTCTTCTATCGAATCCATATTTGCGGGGTGCGGTATCTCAGAGCCGTTCGCCGGAGATGCAGCGACAGTCCCGCCTGCAATCATCGCTATGGCAAGCAATATTGCCAGAATCTTCAACCCGAGTTTATTATTCATCTTTAACACCTCTTCTCACATCGTTTCTGGTATTCGTTCCGGTTTTAACAGGATCCCCGCGGATCATAACTCAAGTCTCCCGGCTGCCGCCTGCAGGATCATCAGTCCGTCGACCGAGGTGACCTGTCCCTCGCCACTAACATCCGCGGCGGCGTCCCATTTGCCGTTGGTTGCAAGCTGGAGCGTGATTGTGGCGTCTGTGGTGGTGACTTCGCCGTCGTGGTTGAGGTCACCATCTGCTGTTGGTGCTGGCGGCGTTGGTTCTGCGCCGCAGTCATAAGTGCACCCTGTCGTTCCGTCATCGTCCCAGTTATCGGTCAGATCGCAGGTGTTCTCATCGCCAGAGTTGCTGTCTTCGTCCTGAATGTCGTAGTGTGAGTTGTCGCAGAATGTGTTGTTGTTAACAACGTTTCCTGTGGAGTTGGAATCGAAGTATATGCCTATCCGGTTGTTGTTTGCGGTGTTGCCTGTTATCGCATTATTATTGCTCGACCAGTGCAGGGATATGCCGTTGTGCTCGTTGTGGTTCGCGGTGTTTCCGATCAGTTCGTTGTTGCTGCTCGACCACTCGAGGAGGATGCTTATGTTGTTGTGGTTTGCGACATTGTCTGTTATGGTATTGTTGCCTGACCATGAGAGCGCAATTCCTATGGTGTTGTTCGATGCTGAGTTGTCAAGAATCTTGTTGTCGTGGCTATTCCAGTCCAGGGAGATTCCATGGTACGTGTTTAAGTCCGCACTGTTCCCCGCGATCATGTTGCCCTCTGACCAGTCAAGGAAGATTCCGATGTCATTATAGTGCGCCGTATTGTCCATGACCGTGTTGTTGTCTGATGATGAGATGCGGATGCTGATGTTGCCGTTTGAGTTCACAGTATTTCCAATGACCATATTCTCGTTGCTTGACATGTAGAGCGCAATTCCGGTCAGGGTGTTCTCATCCACTGTGTTTGCGCTGATCAGATTGTCATCGGACCAGTCCAGATATATGCCGACACCGTTTGAAGTAACGTCGTTTCCGTCCAGAACGTTGCTTTCAGACGAGTGGAGGTGAATTCCGTAGTTTGGATTGTCAAGCGCAGTGTTTGTGAATATACCGTTGCCATCAGAGATTGACAGGTCGATTCCCACGTTGTTACTCAGACTCACATTGTTACCGGTTACCATATTCGAATCGGAGTTCTGCATGTAGATTCCAATGTCGTTTGAGTTTGCGTTGTTCTCTGCAACCGTGTTGTCATCAGAGAACCTGATGGATACGCCAGTCCCGCTCCCTTCTGCCATATTTCCAGCGACTATGTTGCCATTGGACGAAGAAAGCCCTATGCCAACATCACCACTGTAACGAACATTGTTCCTCTCGATTATATTCCATCTTGATTCGAAGAGATCGATTCCGTAGTTATGAGCTGATCTCATATCGTTGTCCACAACCAGGTTTCTGTCGGAGTGCTCCAGACCGACGCCAACACTTCCTGAGTTGCTGAAGTTGTTGTTCAGGATTGTGTTATTGTACGCCCTGAAGAGATTTGCGCTATAGTCTGTGCTTGAGTCGAAGTTGTTGGATGTTACCGTGTTGTTGTTGCTGGACCGTCGCAACGAGATTCCGAAGTTGTTGGACGTTGCAGTGTTGTCATGAATCTCGTTAACGCTGCTTGATGATAGAGCGATTCCGTACCGGTTCCGCACAACAACGTTCTCGATTATCAGGTTGTTTTTAGATGTTGAGAGGGCGATACCGGTATGTCCATTATCGGATGCGTTGTTGTGAATGATCTCCATGTTATCCGAATCATGGAGAGATATGCCAGCGCTATTTCCGGTTACCGTGTTCTTGGCAATATCCCCCTCGTCGGACGAATCAAGCGAAATTCCGTCTCTGTCATTGCCATCCACCGTGTTTCCGGTTATACTGGAGTTGGGTGACTTATAGAGAACCATGCCGTGCAGGTTAGCGGTCGCGTAATTGCTGATTATCCGGTTGTCCTCTGATTCGGAGAGGTGCAGCCCTGCAGAATCCCACTGCCCCTTATTTGAGTGGAGCGTGTTTTCTGTGAGGTTGTTTGCCCGGGACGAATTCAGATGGATGCCATACCACTTGTTTCCAATCGCATCATTCTCTGATATCGTGCAGCCGAATGACGAATCAATGAACATTCCACGCCAGTTGGAATTTGCCACGTTTTGTTCCACCTGTGTGGGGGACGAGGAGTGCACCACAATTCCGGTGCCGATGTCAACTGCCCTGTTGTTCAGGTTCGCAGTGTTGTCCATAACAACACTATCCGGCGAATCACTCAGGAAAATGCCGTCATCACGGTTTGAATCCGCGGTGTTACCGGTTATTACGGCGCGAATTGATGATGAGACCATAATCCCATCAGCGTTTGAATTCGCAGTGTTGTTGCGTACTTCGCAGTCAGATGAAGAGGCAACCCGGATACCATAACGACCGTTTGCGCTTGCCGTGTTCTCTGCGATCGTTACATCGGACGAATGAGAGACTATGATCCCGTCTTGGTTGCTTGAGACCACATTGTTGAGTATTTCACCATCCGGCGATTGCAAGAGCGTGATTGCATCAATAGTCGATTTCACGGAATTTCCGATTATCCGGCTTCCGTTGGATGCTACCAGATGGATACCGTGCCACCGGTTCGAGTTTACGGTGTTATCAACGACTGTGTGGTTGTTTGACTGATAGAAGAACGCTCCCACATAATAATTGCCGGTTATTGTGTTATTCACAAGCACCGTATCATCAGTGTTGATCCAGAGCCCTGCGTCCTTATTCGGAAGCTCCTTCCAGTCATATCCACAGTTGTGCAGTTCGCTGTTTTGCATTGTGAAGTCGGACCCGGAATTCACATGGAACGTGTAGTATGCACTTGCATTATCGCCGTTCGTGATGATCGAGGGCGCTCCATCCTTGCTGTTGATGTGGAATACGCCGCCGCTATTTACCTCCACTGAGTATTCATCAGTCTCGGTCTCGGTTGCGTTCATCCTCAAGGTCACATTGTTAAAGCCGAGTTCTCCACCGGAATCGATAGCAAGGTCGCCGTTAAGTGTGATCACCGTGTCGTTGCACACAATTCTATGGGCGACGTTCCAGTCAGCGTTTGCGGGCGGGGTCACCCATGACGCGATTGTGTAGTCGTAGCAGATGCCGCCTGTCGGGGTGCATGTGTTGGTGCATCCAGTCGTTCCGGCGTCGTTCCAGTTGTGTGTTGTGTCGCAACGGTTCTCATCGCCGGAGTTGCCGTCATCGTCATAGATATCCACAAAGTTGGAGCAGACAAGATTACCGGAAGCGAGATTATCAGTGCTGTCGGCTGTGAAGTATATCCCGTAGTTCGCGTTATCTGAGATCGAATTGTTCACAAGCGTGTTGTTGGATGCTCGAGCTCTCAGATGAATTCCGTTCTGTTCGTTCGAGCTGGCATCGTTGCGGATCAGTTCGTTATGGTTAGATGAGCTCTCCAGATGGATTCCGTTTGCAGTATTTGAACTGACGGTGTTATATCGCACCGTGTTGCCACAGGATGAATCTTCCATGCGGATCCCATCCACCTTGTTTGAACTGGCAGTGTTACCAACTACCGTGTTGTTGTCCGACCGCAGCACCAGATAGATCCCCCAGCCATCATTTGAACCGGCAGTATTATTTGCTATCATGTTATAACTGGCTGCGAATAGTTCGATCCCTGCAATCGTATTCAAACTCAGGTTGTTGTTGATTATCGTGTTGTGATCAGCGTATGTGCGCATCTTGATCCCGATACGATAGTTCAGCACATTACCATTCTTCACGGTGACATTGTCGAATCCATAATTGTAAATTCCGTAACCTGCGCCGGTTCCGTTTATCGTAGCGCCGCTACAGTCCAGGACCACTCCGTCTGCGCCTATTATTATGACCCCGTCTGCGCCGGCATCAGGAATATCATAGAATCCGGGGCA
>RXIK01000068.1 GCA_004211975.1 Methanosarcinales archaeon
AAGATATTCTTTTATCAAACGACAGCAAAATCCTTATTAATCCTGTTGAGCCTGTGAATAAGCCACAAGAGCTGACCCCACACTTCTTAATCGAGTTTGAAAAGTCGATGTTTATCGAACCAAACGCAAAAAAAATAATCTTTGTAAAATTCCCGGTGGAGATTGGTGTCTTTGTACATGGCAAGAAGAAGTTTCAGATCCTTGACGTCCTCACACTGAATAAACAGAAGTTCACCCTGTATGGTGACGTTGTAGGCGGGGTTATCTGCAAGTACTGGAAGAGTGAAGTGTATTCCACGCTACCGGACACGAATCCGGTTTACGAAGGAGTAATAAAAATTAACATAACAAATACAACCGCGAGATGGGTTGAAGTGACACAAACAGTCTTTGCAGCTCACGGGATGAAGATTTACTACAGCGACGATCGGGTTGCTATGAGTGCGAATATGAAAATCGTGAGTAAAAAGGTCGCAGAGGTGGATTTTGTCAATTCCCCTCTTGAGAAAGGGATGAAAAGATCCCTGGAACTCTACACCTCGCGATTAACAAAGATTCCCGTGGTTGCAACAAGGTTTCTGATGGATGAAGGTATATGATTCTTGACACAATTGTCTACGGTGAGGTCACCCTTCTCAAGCTCCTCTGGATCTCAGTATGCCTCATAATTGCAGCTCTGATCGCCAAATTAGCGACGCTTAACCTAAAAAAGTCGCTTAAGGACCGGATGGACCGGGACCATCTGGAAATCACAACTAAAGTCGTGTACTACACAATTGTCATCATTGCTGTGCTTCTGGCGCTCCCGGCACTTGGACTACACCCATCGAATCTGCTTGTCGCAGGGGGTGTTGTCGGCATAGTTATCGGTTTTGCGAGCCAGAGCATAGTTGGCAACCTTATATCAGGGATCTTCCTTATGTTTGAGAGACCGATCAAGATCGGGGATCAACTACGTGTCGATGATATCTTCGGGTTTGTGGAGGATATCCACATCGTTTCGACAATAGTCACGACGTACACGGGATTGTACGTGAGAATTCCAAATGAGAAGGTGTTTACTGGCATCATAACTAATTATGTTGCCAACGTTACAAGGAGGTTTGAGTATGTCGTTGGAATACGTTACAGCGACGATGCCGATCTGGCTATTGGGATCATTGAGGATCTAATCGATGAGCAGCCCCTCGCCCTGAAAAGACCAGCACCCTATGTTTTTGTCGATAATCTTGGGGATAACTCGGTTAATCTCAGTGTAAGGGTCTGGGCACCTTCTACTGAGTGGTATGATCTTAAGATGGAGCTACTCTGGAAAATAAAGAAAACGCTTGAGGAAAACGGAATAGAGATTGCATTTCCACAGCGTGTCGTCTGGTTTACCGATGAACCCCAGAAGCAAGAGGTGGGGGCTGCTGAATCTGACTCAAAGGCAACAGTTTATAGAGGACACCATAAACTATAGTCAATAGAGGAAAAAATGGCGTTTCTCATTGAACAACTTTTACTGTTATCCGTGCTCTTACTCCTGTCAGGGATTTTCTCAGCCTCTGAAACTGCTCTGATTAGAATCGGCAAGATAAACGCGAGGATTTTGTTAAAACGCGGCGTGAAAGGAGCAGAGGAGGTTGATAAGCTGGTTCGCGACCCTGAATCTGTGCTTACATCCGTGCTCATCCTGAATAATGTGGTGAATATCGCTGCATCAGCGGTAGCAACATCCATCGCAATAGAGCTCTTTGGTAACTACGGCGTAGCCATTGCAATCATAGCGATGACCATTTTAATCCTCACGTTTTCTGAGATCATACCAAAGACGATTGCCGTTCATCAGGCAGAAAAGATATCCCTTCTAATTTCAAAGCCCATGGGAGTGTTAGTTTCAATTTTACAACCGATTACGAAGGGTTTTTCTATTATTACAGGTATTTTTGTGAAGATTATAGGTATAAAACTCCACCGGAAGAGCTTAATGTCAGAAGAGGAGGTGGAAACGATGCTTGACATAGGGAGAGAAGACGGCGCGATCGAAGAGGATGAACAAGAGATGATGATAGGTGTTCTGAAACTTGATGAAATCGTGGTGGCGAATGTGATGTCGCCAAAGGAGTCAATCGTTTGCCTGAAAGTCGATCAAACCATGGATTCAGCCGTGGAACTGATAAAAAGTAGCGGGTACTCAAGAATCCCCATCGTTGGAGGGACAGAGGAGGATATTGTGGGCATCCTGTATGCCAAGGATCTGCTGACAAAAATTGATGAAGGCGATGTTTCGCTGAAAGAACTGATGAAACCCGCTTGTTTTGTGACCGAGACAAAAAGGGTGGACGACCTTCTTGAGGAATTTCAGAGGGGTAAATACCACATTGCAATCGTTGTGGACGGCGGGGGGCGAACAATGGGTGTAGTTAGCCTGGAAGATATCCTGGAGGTGATCGTGGGAAGTATATATGATGAACACGACGTAATAATAAAGGGAAAACATGATCGGGTGATCAATGAGTCCAAAACCCTTCAAAAAGAGATTAGAGAAAGGGAGTCTTCCTCAGGGGACTCTCCCACATAGGTGAGAGAAAAGCTAAGAAGACACGGATGGCGATTCAGGATACTTTATGGCTTTTCGGGTTATGCTAATCGGGGGGGTTGGAATGGCAGTTTATGTCAGAAAGCGAAGATTTTTATGAGGGGATCGATGTTATATACTGTAACTGCGTGACATAGAACTATGGAAGTGGCAAATTTCTTTATTTACGCATTCGCATCGATATTTGTTATTGTAAATCCGGTTGCCGGGATGATTACCTTTATCTCGCTGACATCCGGAATGACTGCGGGTGAACGGACTGCGACAGTAAAACGCTCTGTCAGCGTGGCATGTTTTTTAGCAATTATCTTTGCCATATCCGGAGAGCTGATTCTTAGATTTTTTGGCGTGACACTGGATTGTTTAAGAGTTGCAGGAGGTATATTGCTTATCACAGTTGCGATGGACATGATGCAAGCAAGAGTTTCGCGGGAAAGCGTGACCAAAGAAGAGATACGCGATGCCACCCGAAGAGACGACGTTTCGATTTTTCCGATCGCCATACCCTTGTTGACCGGTCCGGGCACGATCGCAACTGCGATAGTAATTATAAGGGAATGCGAAACGATAGAATTGAAAGTGGTGGTGTTGTTAGCCATATTACTAACCTTTATCATATCTTATGTTATATTTATATCTGCAAATAAAATTAACAAAATAATAGGGGTTACCGGAGCATTAGTGATAACAAGAGTCATGGGACTACTCTTAGGAGCCATCGCAGTCAATTTCATATCAATCGGCGCATGGAACATATACACATCTATGATTTAATCGTAGACAAAACAAACCCCGGGGGCACGCGGCCACAACAAAACCAAATTCAAAAAACGCCGAGCACACCCACCCAGAATCCAGCGCACCTTCACGCCCCCCAAACATCCTGAAACCAACACCAACAAGTTTTAGCCATGCGCCATGAAACATTAAAAATACTATCACAAACAATAGGTGAAACGATGGACAAATATGAATTGATCACACGCAACACCCAGGAGATCGTGACCATCGATGGTCTGAACGAACTGCTAACATCAGATAAAACGCCAACTGCATACACCGGCTACGAACCAAGTGGAAAGATACATCTCGGGCACGTCCTTACCGTAAACAAACTTATAGACCTTCAAAACTCCGGATTTAAGATAACAGTGCTGCTCGCAGACTTCCACGCATACTTAAACGGAAAAGGAACACTCAAAGAAGTGCGGGAACTTGCCGAGTATAACAAGCAGTGTTTCATCGCGCTCGGGCTTGACAAAGCAACATTCGTATTCGGATCCGAATTTCAGACCGACCACACATACACAGTAAATGTGCTCAAACTAGCGCAGAGCACCACGCTGAACCGGGCAAGACGAAGCATGAGCGAGGTTGCCAGAAGTATCGAGCATCCAACCGTATCCCAAATGATCTACCCACTCATGCAGGCAGTTGATATCATGGCACTCGGAATCGACATTGCAGTTGGCGGAATCGACCAACGCAAGATCCACATGCTCGCACGTGAAGAACTACCATCACTTGGACACATCGCTCCAACATGCATACACACACCAATCCTGCTCGGACTGGACGGCGAAAAAATGTCCTCATCAAGCAACAACTACATTTCAGTGGACGACGACACAAAAACAGTCAAAAAAAAGATCAACAGCTCATTCTGCCCACAAGGAGTGGTCAACGACAACCCTGTGATTGAACTATTCAAATACCACATCTTCCCAAGATTCCCTGAAATCGATGTTAAACGACCCCCAAAATTCGGTGGAGATCTACACTACAGCTCATACAACGAGCTTGCGGACGACTTCACAAAAGAAAATCTACACCCAATGGATTTAAAGAATACCGCTGCCAAATACATCAATTTATTGTTAGATCCAGTCAGAGAAACGCTACGTTAGATAGGTAGATGCAGTAAAAGATCAGGAGAGATTGGAGGAACACAGATGGCTTTTACCGAGATTAGCTGTGGCATATACCAGGATGAAAAACGTCTTTATACCCTGAACCAGAGTGTCAGCGCCAGCACGAATAGAGAGTTTCGGACGTGGGATCCACACCACAGCAAGCTTGCCGCACTAATTCTAAAAGGTTTTATGCCGCCAATCACAGAATCCACGGTGGTACTATACCTTGGCGCAGCAGCCGGAAGCACCGCAAGCCACATATCCGACATCACACAAAACGGACTCATGTACGCACTTGAATTCTCACCAAGAGTAATGAAAAACCTCATTCTAACATGTGAGCCACGCCCAAACATGATACCCATCTTCGCAGACGCAAATCATCCCGAAAAATACTCACATATAGTGGACAAGGTAGATGTCATCTACCAAGATATATCACAACGTAACCAGGCAGAAATAGCTTTAAAAAATGTGAGCTGCTTCTTAAAAGATGAAGGCTGCCTGATCTTCATGATCAAAGCAAGAAGCATCAATACAATTGCTAAAACACGCGATATATTTGGAAAAGAAGTTGAAAAACTGCAAGAAGGTGCCTCTGTGCTGGAAACAGTCAAACTCCCACAGTACAGGGACCATCTTGCCGTGATCGCAACAAAATTGTGAGACTTTTTATTAGTTTCTGGTTACCCAGGGTTGTCTTGTGTAAGCACAACTGATAAAATTGAGCGCTACCGATCTGAAAAGTCATATCATGCCACTGTTTGCAGGATTGACACCATGTTGTTCAACCGACCAGAACAAATTAAAAAGGCTCTTTGGTATCTCCCGTGACAGTGAATCATCACTAAATCAATATATCGATAGCTGCATACTAAATGGTCGCTCATCAATTGTCTGGATCATGCGAGAACTTAGTGGACTCGCTATCCATTAGGTTCATTGAGATTTTAGCAAATTCAATGGTTAATTATTTATATATCTAACACACCGTAACATATTCACTGAATCTGAGAGGATGGATTTCAATGGATATAATCGAGAAACTGTTAGATGTCCCTAACATTGAGATTGAGAGCATCGAATTAACTGAAGAAAATGATGTTACCATCACTGTGAGGAGCACGATTGACGGCACTCGCTGTCGTAAATGCGGCAGAAAGATTAACAAATTACATGGTCATGATGAAGCAATCATGTTGCGTCATTTGCCGATTTTGGGGCGGAAAACTTACATTCGTATCTACCCTGCGAGATATCGGTGCATCCATTGCGAAGGAAAACCGACAACGACACAGAAGTTGCACTGGTATAAAGAGAGAAGCTCGTGCACAATAGCGTATGATGAGCACATATTACTTCAATTAGTGAATAGTACTGTATCAGATGTTAGTATAAAGGAAGACATAGGTTACGAGACTGTTGTGGGAGCTATCCGGCGCCATATTAGTGATGTGGTGAATTGGGATGAGATCGAGAGATTAAATGTTATAGGACTTGATGAAATCGCCTTGAAAAAGGGGCACAAGGATTTTGTGGTGATTGTGACCGCGTGCGATTGTGGCAACATAACTATACTAGCAGTGCTCAACGATCGTAAAAAGAGTACTGTTAAGGCGTTTTTATCGAGTATTCCCAAACGATTGAAAAAGACGGTCACAACAGTCTGTTCAGACATGTATGACGGCTATATTAATGCTGCAAAGGAGGTTTTTGGAGACGATGTTGTGATTGTGATTGACCGGTTTCACGTTGCCAAACTGTATGGAGGAGGGCTGGATAACCTTCGAAAGAAGGAGATTGCACGTTTGAAGAAAGAGTTGGCAGAAGAAGAACATAAAAACCTGAAAGGGGTGATGTGGCCACTACGCAAGAATGCAAGAGATTTGGTGGACGGGGAGTTAGAAGTTTTAGGACGGTTATTTAAATATTCTCCAATGTTAGAAATAGCATATAAACTTCGTAATGATTTAACTGATATATTTAATTCGGATATTTCTAGAAGCGAAGCGCAAGTTAAAATCGATGATTGGATTGATAAAGTCATAAAAAGTGAGTTAACTTGTTTCAACAACTTCTTATCAACATTAGATACGCGAATGTCCGAGATTGTAAACTACTTTATAAACAGGCAAACAAGTGGATTCGTAGAAGGACTGAATAACAAGATTAAGGTAACTAAACGTCGTTGTTACGGAATTCTTAATACCAAACATCTATTTCAACGCATACATCTTGACTTAAATGGATACTCCCTATTTACTTGATTAATCACGGAGATCGATTTCACGGGAATTACCAAAGAGCCAT
>RXIK01000137.1 GCA_004211975.1 Methanosarcinales archaeon
GGTAAGAAAAAATAACCGCGGAGGGCGCAGAGGAACGCAGAGTGTTTAACCGTTTATTTCCCCTCCGCGTCCCTCTGCGCACTCTGCGGTTAAATTCCCGGTTTGGTTATAGTATTCACTACATCCCGGACGGTTCCTGCATAGCGAAGTCCCTTGATAGTGGTTTTAGGTACCTGAGTAGTTACGTGAAAAGTTTGTTTGTGAAAAGTTTGTGTGTGAGGAATGCCTGTTTAATCCGACCAAAAGTATGATCACCCCCGGGAACTAACGGAAACCCTGATGCCATCTATTGATATGCCCAGAGTGCTCCTTGCCGCAGACCGTTCTTCTGCGGGAAAGACCACCATCTGCACCGGGATTATGTCTGCGCTTGGGAAAAGCCTGGATATCCAGCCGTTTAAAGTTGGTCTTGATTACATTGATCCGAGCTACCACACGCTTGTGTGCGGGAACACAAGCAGGAACCTTGACGGTTACCTGATGACTGAGGATGCTGTGCTTGAGACGTTTTCACACGCTTTTAGCGGAGAAAAGAAGGATTTAGCCATAATTGAGGGGGTGCGTGGGTTATATGAAGGGTTTGAGGGGTTGAGCGACATTGGAAGCACGGCGCAGATCGCAAAGATCTTAAAATGCCCCGTAATCCTGATCATTGATGCACGAAGCATTACGCGAAGCGCAGCAGCCGTTGCCATGGGATATGCGGCGTTTGACCGGGATGTTAACATCAGGGGCGTGATCTTAAACAAGATCGGGAGCAAACGACATGCTGAAAAAGCAATATCTGCAATTGAGCATTATACCGGGCTTCCAGTGATTGGGACAGTTCCCCGAAACGAGGAGATGGGGCTCACAATGCGGCATCTTGGTCTGGTTCCTGTGAGTGAGGATCGACAGTCTCCTGAGTTTCAGGAGCGCATATCAAATATAACGCGGGTTGTTTCAGAAAACATCGATCTCAGCCGGTTGGTTAAGATCGCAGAGACTGCTGAGCCAATAAATATCCCGGAACCATCAATATTTTCCGGTGGATCCGGAACGACTGCCCGTGATCAGGTTCGGATAGGTGTGGCACTTGATGAAGCATTTAATTTCTATTACCGGGATAATATTGATCTGCTTGAGCAACACGGTGCGGAGATCATCTATTTTAGCCCGCTGCACGATGACGCATTGCCCCTGGTGGATGGCGTCTACATTGGTGGGGGTTATCCCGAACTCTTTGCAGGAGAACTTGCGGCAAACGAGAGTATGCGGCGCAGCATTCGGCGAGCGTCAGCAGATGGTATGCCGATATATGGTGAGTGCGGCGGGTTGATGTACCTTGCAGAGCGCATCGTGACAAAGAGCGGCATGCATGGGATGACCGGGGAGACTTTTGAGATGGTGGGTGCGATTCCGATCACTGTTGAGATGCGGGGCAAGGTCGTGAGCTACAACGTGGGCGGCTTTACGATGAACACTCCGATTGGCGGGGTGGGCGACGCCTTCCGGGGGCACGAGTTTCATCATTCGACGATCACAGACATACCGGACGACGCCGAATTCACGATCAAACTGGAGCGTGGGACCGGGATTAAGGATGGCTGGGACGGGATCATGGTTGCAAATACGCTTGCGGGCTATGCGCACTTACATGCATGTTCATATCTGCGGTTTGCAGAGGCGTTTGTCGGCGCATGTCGGAAATCGGCGTGATAGCGGTTTGGGCGCGGGAACTATGGGGGGTGCGGTCTGAAAACCCTCTGGATGGTGTTGATCAACCTATGGGTTCCCGGGCAGTGCCATGTTATGCAGGTTAACACACGCTTAGTCCTTTCACACAATCACATTTCAGCAACTTGCCGACCAGATCATCGGGTATCTGCCGGTCGGTTATGATGGTTAGTGTCGGGCGATCAGAAAGCCGTGGGTCGTCTGCAATCGCCTGCATGATGCTGATTCCGTGTTCTGCTACGTAGGCGGCTACTGATGCAAGAATGCCGACATCTGTGGCGTTCACCGGTGTCACAATGATCACTCCGAGATTAAGGGTGGGTGCAACCTCGCGCAACGACGCTATTGGGCGGATGTTCTTGAAGATCGTGCTCAGCAAGTCATCCTGCGCGATCATAGTGGCGGTTGCATCGACTGCCCTGCGATCGACGCCGATTTCATTTGCGATCTGTGTGTGCGGGAGTTTTATGCTGCCTGAGACCACTTTGCCGTCTGGAGTGACCTGAAAACCACGGTTTAATAGTAGGCGCACGACCTTCTCCTGCGCAGGATACTTCTTGAATTTGTTTAATATGATATCCCACATAATTACTCCATCATCATGTTATTCCATTATTCCATTATTCCGTGTTGAGCATCGAATGGTGACACATAACTGTTTTATGTCAGTCGCACCAATAAAAGTATGATGGGGATCACTATCTACAGGCGGCTAGTGATCTGGTTTGTGTTCGTCGCGCTGCTGTCACTCGGCTTTGCGACCCTGATGGGCGTTTATTCCATTGACGAAATCGTCATGAAACAGGCGCAGGACGACGTCAGATCAGATCTTATTGTGGCACAGGAGGTATACAACTACAAGATGGAGCAGATCCGGGATTCGGTCCGTTTCACAGCAAATATCGAGCCGATCCAGACCGCACTGGCTGATAACGATACTGACGTTCTAAAATACAAATTAAGAAGGATAATGGATGATAGGGGGCTTGACTTTCTTGCGATCACGGACGCCACGGGAACGGTGGTGGTGCGTGGGCAAAGTAGTGCTTATGGGGATTCACATGCAGACGACCCGCTGGTGATGCGATCGCTTGCCGGTATGACCGTGGTATCGACCGAGATCGTTCCAAAACCGGAACTGCTGCTTGAGGGTGGAGACCTCGTGGAACGTGCAGAGTTTGTGGGTACGCAAAGAGCAAAGCCAACATCAAGAACCAGTGAAACCGCTGGAATGGTGATTAAGTCTGCGTCCCCGGTTTATCAAAACGACACTTTGATTGGGGTGATCTATGGTGGATATCTGATCAATCAGAACTATGAAATTGTGGACCGGGTCAGGAGCATTATTTACGAGGATAAAAAGTACGGAAATCGCGATATTGGAACAGCGACAATTTTCCATGGTGATCTAAGGATTTCTACTAACGTTTATGATAGTGGGGATAATCGCGCAATTGGAACACGTGTTTCAGAAGAAGTGTATGATGCGGTGCTAATATCAGGTGAGAAATGGATTGGCAGTACTTTTGTTGTGAATGAGCTGTACATAGCCGCTTATCAGCCGATATATGATATTGATAGCAACATAATTGGAATGTTGTACGTGGGAATGCTTGAAAAGCCATTTATCGATATAAAACATGAGATGATCGTGAAATTTATTATCACCGCCATTTTTGCGATTGTGCTTTCAATCCTTGTTGCAAGCGTTTTTGCGCGCAACATATCAGAGCCAACCACTGAACTTGCACATACCGCAAAAGCAATCGCTGGTGGCGACCTTGCAAAGCGCGTGAACATCGAGCGGGCTGATGAGATCGGTGAACTTGCGGTTTCATTTAACCGGATGGCTGATGCTCTGAAGAAGAATGCTGATGATATTAAGGGTAAAACGGCAGAACTGGAGCGCATGAATATGCAGCTAACAGAACTGGATCGGATGAAATCCGAGTTTATTGATATGGCATCTCATGAGCTGCGAACCCCGCTTACCACGATCAAAGGATATCTTGATCTCGCGCTTGATGGTACGCTTGGTGACTTCACAGATTCTCAGATAGCAAAGCTGGAAATTATGGATAGAAACGCTGATCGGCTCACCGGTCTGGTTGGTGATCTGTTGAACCTGTCCGAGATTCAATCAAGGCAATTACTCCTCAAAAAAGAGAGATCATCGCTCAAACAACTTGTAGATGATGCAATGGGGCACGCAAAGCCACTTGCCGATTCCAAAGGGCATAATGTAGTGGTGAACGTCCCTGATGACATAATTATAACCTGCGACCCGGGAAGACTTGTCTATGCGATATATCATCTGCTTGATGATGCGGCGCGGTACACCCCGGAACCTGGAACAATCCGGGTTGATGCGGGCGTTGAAACTGACGGCATACATATCCATGTTAGCGATACCGGGATCGGCATCCCGAAAAGTGAGCTTGGGAACATTTTCATGCCGTTTTATGAACTGAAAGACTTGATGCAGCACACAACAGGCACAATTGGCATCGGGCTATCGATTGTTAAAGGGATTATTGAGGCGCACGGCGGCAGGATATGGGCAGAGGGCGTGGTTGGCAAGGGGACGACGTTTTATATCGTGCTACCGGGTGAGGAGAATAATGGGGGCTGATCACAGCACCTGTTCCATGCCATCGTATCCAAGATTCCACTGTTTCACCGCCAGATTGTGTGGCGGGAACATGTGGCTTAAGTGTGTCATCACCATCTTCTTTGCATGTAGTTCTGCTGCTAGTTCCTCGGCTTCAGCTGTGTTCATGTGTTTATCGAGATCAAAGATTGGTGGCGCGATCGCATCACATATCAGGAGGTCCGGCTTCTGCATGACTTCGATACTGTGTTTTGGGATGTGTTTATTAGTGTCGCCAGTGATAACGAGTTTTTTGTCGCCGTCTCGCACAATAACACCCGTGGATTGTGGAATTGGTGGGTGACAGACGAGGAACAACGTAAATTCAAGACCAATGAGATGGAATGGCTCATAGACCGACACGTCGTTCCGTACAGGGTCCATAAAATACAAATATTCTAATATATAATCTAATGTGTCTTTTAATCCGTAAACAGGCACCCGATCCTGGACCCGGTAGAACTCGCCGAACCCGGCATAGTGGTCATAATGCCCGTGTGTCCAGATTACGGCATCAACATGATCGATCCCAAACCGCAGGAGCTGATACCGGAGATCAGGTCCTGTATCGATCAGTACACGTCCCTCATCTGACTCAACCAGAATTGAAAAGCGCGATCGTGCGCTCTTGCCTCCTGCAAGTGCATCGAGACATGCGGGGCACGTGCATCCGATCTTTGGCGTGCCAACAGTATCTCCGGTGCCAAGCAGAACGATTCTCATGCTGTAGTATACTCCATCATCATCAGGCGCACCCGGTCACTGAAGTCATCAACTGCGGAGATCAGGTCTGGTTGCGTGATCGCAGTCCGGTTTTCGGTTAATGATCGGAGCACCGCCTCCCTGATGACCATGCGCAGATCCGAGCCTGTGAACTCTTCAGTCATCCCGGCAATCTCCTGCGTATCAAAGTCACCCTCCACTCTTGAAAGCACGATATCAATAATCTTTTTGCGCATTTCTGTGTTCGGCAACGGAAAATCAACGATTTCATCAAAACGTCTCCACGCAGCACGATCCAACAGGTTCGGATGGTTTGTGGCACATATCATCAGGACGCCGTCATCGATCAGACTGATTTCATCGATTGCTTTCAAAAGAGTGTTGACGGCGCGTTTTAGTGTGGCATGTTCATCAGACATCCGCGTTTTCGCAATAAAATCGAACTCATCAATAAACAGGATACAGGGACTCAATTTTTTAGCGAGTTCAAAGACTTTGTCGACGTTCTTCGATGTTTCCCCGAGATACTGTGATGTGATCATTGAAAGCCGAACTTCTACGAGCGGAACACTTAATTTTTCAGATAACGCTCTGGCTGCCGATGTTTTACCTGTGCCGGGCAGTCCGATGAAGAGCATCTTCCCGATTTCACGAAGCCCGATGTCGCGGAGGTAATCCCGATGTTTGATCGCCTGCATGATCCTCTCGATCTTTGCTTCCTGATCTGGCGTGAGCACCATCTCATCCATCGGCTGACGCACATCCTCCGGCGCAATCAGATGCACCAGCGTCAGCAGGTCAACATCATCATCCGATGCGGCGATCTCTGCAACAAGCGAGTTGAGATACTCCCGATCTCGTTCTTTTGGCTGTACTTGTGCAGTTGCTTCTTTGTAGCTCACACCTATACCACTTTCTTCGTAAAATGATGCAAGCACCGGATTCATGCGGATCTGATCCATGGCGTCTTCCTGTTTTACAAACCAGTCCTTGGCGAGAGCAGGGATAGTGAATCGTATCTCTGCCCCGAATTCGTCGAAATCAATGAACGGTAGGGCTTTGATTTCCTGTTTGGCATTGTTGCTCCCATACAGTGATGTAACATCCTGCACACGGACGCTGATCGGGCGCTTGACTGTTTTTCCCGCGCTATCCCAGTAATGTTTACGTATTTCGGCGGGAAGATCGTCCTCGGTTAATGTTTCGGATTGGTTGTATATGTGTGCTGTAAGCAGTAGTTCAACGATGTTGTGCAGGTTGGTTGGGTCTGGCGTGTAGTCACCTCCAAAGATATCGATACCAGCTATTTCCACAATAATTTATGTCACATTCATATTTAACCTGACCCCAAAATCGTTCGATTGGAGGTGAGCGGAATGGGTGTGGGGTATGAAAATACAATACGGGCTATAATAAGTTATGTATAATTAATATGCTAAGCTATAAAATCAAACGTCATCCACCCTTCCGACATTCGAACAATCAAATAAGTGTATCGCCAGCCCCGCCCGAAGGACAGTTTTTACTCGATTTTTTGTGAAAAAATCGTTTTTATTCCACGTGCTGAAATTTGTGCAATAATGTTGTTCGGCACCAGCCAAGACCAAAGCGTCTGAAAAAACAATCTTCAATCCTATTCTTTAAAATATCTCTTCAAAAAGAGATTCCACAAATTCGTTTACCGAGATGAATGAGGTCGTTGGATGCAGTATCTTCATATCATAAGCCTCTCCAAATCCTTTAAAACAGCTTCATAAGGTCTACTTTGTTTAGATTGAATGCTGCAATACCGAGTAGCTCAAATATATGGAATATTGAGGTTAATCAGGGTACGGGGGTTATACCAATGTAGCTACAGAAGTCTTTGGAAAGGGTGTTACAAGCGTAGTTGATCGTTTTCACGTTGCTAAATTGTATCGGAGGGGCATGGATGGTCTTTAAAAAAGATATGAAGTGTTTGAAGAAAGAATTATTAGAAAATGAATATAAAAAGATTAGATGGGTCATTTCAACATTATCTAATAATAGAATTAGCATATAAACTTTGTAATAATTCAACTGACATCTTCAAATATGCCATTTCCAAGAGCGATGCGACCTGGAAGCTTGATTATTAGGGGCAGTTGAAGAGAGTAGTTTGAAGTGCTTTAATAAATTTTTATCATAATTAGATAAATATATGGACAAATCACAAACTACTTTATCAACCGACAAACAAGTAGATTTGTGGACGGATTGAATAATAAGATCAAAGTGGTTAAACGGAGGTGTTATGGTATACTAAACATCAAACATCTGTTCCAACGCATATATTTTGACCTCGAGGTTCACTCTTTGTATGTGTGATTTATCCAATTTTGCAAATCGAATTACTATAGAGCCATCAATTTTTCATCTGGATGCAGAACCGACTAGCAACATAGCATAGAGAAGTTGCCACAGTCCCTCCGATGCGTGTCCATTTTATTTCTCTTCATGATACTCCAGCACCGCCGCGACCCCCATGCCACCCTCTGCCCCGGCAGCAACCGTGATCGCATCTCCCGCCGCAACCGCAGTCTGAATCGTCGTGATATACGGTACACTAAAATCAACAGCAGCACGCCGGATCTCATACCCATCTCTCCGTCCTTGTTTGTTCCGCGGCGTGTTTATGATCAGGTCAACCTTGCCGCCCCGGATCAGGTCAACCACATTTGGGCTGCCCTCGCTCACTTTCTTGATCGGTATCGCGGAAACACCGTGATCGTGCAGATACGCCACAGTCCCCCCGGTCCCGATGAGTTGTAGTCCTGTGCTTCGTAGTTTTCGTGCAATATTCACAACGGCGTCCTTATCCGCATCTCTTATCGAGAGAAAGACCGTGCCCTCTGTGGGAAGCCTGTTACCTGCGGCAAGCTGCGCCTTATAGTACGCAGTCCCGTAGTTGTAATCCATTCCCATCACCTCGCCAGTGGATCGCATTTCAGGGCCGAGTATCGGGTCTGCGCCTGGCAGTTTATCAAATGGTAGCAGGACTTCTTTTACAGAGACGCAATAAGGCACAGGTTCATTCACGTATCCGAGTTCTTGAAGTGTCCTTCCACTGATCACCTTCGCAGCGATCTTCGCAAGCGGAATTCCCACTGCTTTTGAGACGAATGGGATCGTGCGGGATGATCTCGGGTTTGCCTCGAGCACGTACACAATGCCTTCCTTTTCTGCGAGCTGGAGGTTTATCAGCCCACGCACATTCAGGGCAAGCGCAATACGCTTCACATAGTCACGAACCATGTCCAGTACATTGGGAGAAAGCGATTGCGGCGGGATCACGCAGGCTGAGTCGCCCGAGTGAATTCCTGCCTCCTCGATGTGCTCCATGATCGCGCCGATCAGGACATCCATGCCATCACAGACCGCATCACAATCGATCTCAACAGCACCTTCGAGAAAGTCGTCTATCAAGACCGGGTGATCAGGCGAGACCCTAACAGCTTCCTGCATGTACCTGTCAAGGTCATTGGAATCGTACACAATCTCCATTGCTCTTCCGCCAAGAACATACGAGGGGCGTACGAGCACAGGATAACCAATCCTGCCGGATGCGGCGTGTGCTTCTTCTTTTGAGGTCGCATAGCCCGCTTCTGGCTGCGGGATCTTGAGACCTGCGAGGAGCTGGTTGAACCGTTTTCGGTCCTCTGCAAGGTCCATGTCGTCGGGTGACGTGCCAAGAATCCGGGTATCAAGGTCAGGGCGGCGTGCAAGCTCATTTGCAAGCGGGATTGCGAGATTAACAGAGGTCTGTCCGCCGAACTGGACGCAGACACCGTAGGGGCGCTCGCGTTCAATTATGTTCATCACGTCTTCAAGGGTTAACGGCTCAAAGAAGAGCTTGTCAGATGTGTCAAAATCAGTGGAAACTGTTTCAGGATTGTTGTTAACGATATGCGTCTCGATTCCTTCCTCTCGAAGCGACATGACCGCGTGGACCGTGCAGTAATCAAACTCGATCCCCTGTCCAATCCTGATTGGACCTGCCCCTAAAATCAGCACTTTCTTTCGTGGTGTGGGGGTTATTTCGCACTCGTCTTCATAGCACGAGTAGTAATATGGCGTCTTTGCCGCAAACTCTGCCGCGCAGGTGTCCACCATCTTGTAGGCGGGCAGGATTCCATGATCGTGCCTCAGGTCTGTTACCGCCCACCGCGTCATGCCACACAGGGCTGCGATCCGCTCATCTGTTAGCCCGATCCGTTTTGCGTCACGGAGAACCTTCGGATCAGGACTTGAGCCCGGCTTGATTCTGCCCTCTATTTTGATTATGTTCCTAAGTTTCTGCAGGAAGAACGGGTCGATCGATGTCAGTTTGGATATCTCTTCGCTGGAAAACCCGGTGCGTAACGCATGGTACACCACAAAGAGACGTTGGTCTGTTGGGGTTTTGAGAAGTTCCCTGATCCGATCAGGCGTCCAATCATCCAACACGCCCCCGGCCCCGGCTCCAGCGGATCCGAAACTCATGTCGATGTCAAGCGAACGCACAGCCTTAAGGAGTGCCTCCTCGATGGTGCGTCCAATCGCCATCACCTCGCCTGTACTCTTCATCGCGGTTGTGAGCGTGTTATCCGCTGTTACGAACTTGTCAAAAGGCCATCTTGGAATCTTTACGACCACATAATCGATAGCTGGCTCAAACGACGCGGGAGTCTCGCCTGTAACATCATTCCGGATCTCATCAAGATTAAGCCCAATCGCAATCTTCGCAGCGACCCGTGCGATCGGGTAGCCGGTCGCCTTTGATGCGAGCGCTGACGACCTTGAGACCCGGGGGTTCACCTCGACAATCATGTATTTACCGTCTTTCACCGCGAACTGGATGTTGCAGCCGCCCTCAATCCCGAGGAACCGTATGATGTTTATTGCAGCGCTCCGAAGCATCTGGTGCTCGTTATCCGAAAGCGTCTGAGACGGGGTCACAACAATTGACTCACCAGTGTGAATGCCCATCGGATCAAAGTTCTCCATGTTACAGATCGTGATGCAGGTGTCGCCCGAATCCCGTATCACCTCGTACTCAAACTCCTTCCAGCCAAGCACGCTCTCCTCCACAAGAACCTGGTTGATCCGCGACCGCTTAAGCCCGAGTTCACAGATTCTGCAGAGATCGTCGCGGGTGTAAGCGATCCCGCCGCCGGCGCCGCCAAGCGTGTAGGCGGGGCGGACTATCAAGGGGAGACCAAGCAGGGGGATCAGTGCAACAGCATCCTCAATTGTCGAGACCGCCCGGCTCCTCGGGACTGGCTCGCCGATCTCCTCCATCGCCTGCTTGAAGAGTTCACGGTCCTCAGTGTCATAAATTGATTTTAAGGGAGTTCCAAGAAGTTTTACGTTGTATTTATCGAGAGTTCCGCTCTCTGCAAGTTCGGTTGTCAGATTAAGTCCGGTCTGCCCGCCAAATCCGGCGATGAGTCCGTCAGGGCGCTCAATCTCTATGATCTTCTCGATTACCTCTGGTGTTAGCGGCTCGATATAGACGGCATCAGCAGTCTCCGGATCGGTCATGATCGTTGCAGGATTTGAGTTCACGAGAACTACGGATATGCCTTCCTCGCGGAGAGACTGGCACGCCTGACTGCCTGAGAAATCAAATTCTGCTGCCTGCCCGATCAGGATCGGACCTGAGCCTATGAGGAGGATCTTTTTTATGGTTGGGTTTTTGGGCATGAAATTATCTCCTGGTGGGATACTCGTATATTCTCCACGTATGAACGGCATTTCTCAGTTCATTGACCGGATATTTCTCGCTTGGGTGGCGTTGCGCTGGCTTTAAAATAGCAGTTGGTTTCATGTGCAACCCCCCTCCTCTAAGAGATTCCTTATTCGATCCACACTATACTTCGGTTTTAAAGAGGCTACTACCCGTACAAGTTCTTCATTATCGTTGACCTCAAAATCATCTTTAACGAAAAGGGCAGTTGCGATTATTGAGAGTTCTATAGCGTTAAACACGCCATATTTGCCAATAACCCGGTCTATTGCCTGCTTATCATCGTCACTCAAAACTCCCTCCAACTCGTCTGATTTTGATTTTATAAAGTATCCTTTGTCCGGTATCCAATCTATTTCTACCACACCTATATTCTCAGCAAAATTTATTTCACTGGATACTTGTGCTGAATAAGGTCCGTAATGATACATCGAATAATCGAAATCAATGACCTTTTCTCTGGTTAGCATATACACTGTTTTCTGGACAACGGTCTTACCTATTTGACTGCTCGGATAGTTTTCATTTAGTTTTTTGACTAAGTGAGACACCATAGCGACTCCTCGTAACATGCTTTCGTTCATTCTTCTACCTCTTTAATTATCGTCTCCGCATCCTCTCTGTCATTTGGTTTTACATATAGCCTATATCTCATCGATTCTCCAACGTTTCTAACTATTTTTGAATATTTCCGGAGTGGAGTTACTCCCTTACTGTTTCCAATTATCATAATTTCCACCTTACCTGCCCCATCACCATTCATTTTATACCACTCCTTTTTCGCCATATCTTCCCAATACCAGATGTCTTTTTCATCGAACTCTGTTTTTATCTTGTCCAATACCGCCACATCTTGGGATGTTGATACCTCTTCTATGCTGAAAACGTTTCGTATGTGATTTCTTGATACGATTGAACCGTACCAAAAATCATTTTCTTTGTTTTTTAGTTGGTGCCAGATTTCGTAATCATCCAACTCCAAATATTTTTGGATTTCATCTGGCGCAGGAAGAGTTCCAACAGCATTTTTTATCGCTTCCTGAAGCATATAATCGTATGCCCTGCGTGTTTTGTGAAAATATATCTGAGAGAACATTTGATATCTCGCAATCACCAATGCTTCTGCCACATGCCATCCACCTTCGGTTACCCCAAGAATCACATCTTCGGTTTCCGGGTCTATTCCCAGTGCCATAGTAACAAGAAGTCTATCGAGATCATATATGCCATATTTTACCCCACAATGCAGGGAGTCTCTGAGCAAATAATCCCCTCTATCGGCATCTAACTGGCTAGAAATGATGAGTCTCCAAAAAACCCGCTCTCCCAGTATTTCAGGGTTGCCCTCAATCAAAGCTGCGATGTCAGCAGCCGTTATACCGAAATTTGTTTTGTTTATGCTATGATCCTCTACCACAGTCCTTAAAGGACCTTCAATTAATACAGAAGTATAGTCTTCGTGTTTGGAAGGTTTCCCAGTTACAGGATTTTTCGATATTATTGCCTCTGATGCATGAGAGAACGGTGCATGTCCAACATCGTGAAGCAGAGCCGCCAATCTGACCAACTGTCGGTCTCTTCTCAGACCGGATTCTTGATAATTTAATTTCTCTGCCAGGAGTTGTTTGTTGGAATCGTCTCTGGTAATTGCATCATACATTTTTGTGGCAAGATGCATGACTCCAAGCGAGTGCTCAAACCGCGTATGAGTCGCTCCGGGATAAACCATATCTGTTAATGCGAGTTGTTTTATTCTTCTCAATCTTTGAAAGACGGGGTGATCTATTATTTCTTTTTCCCATTCGTTAAATGTTATAAATCCATAAACTGGGTCTCGTATTTCGTATTCACTCATTTCGCACCCCTTTAGGGACTCTCTTTTACTAAATCAAGAATTGGTTTAATGTCTTTTATGGTTTTACCCATTAACTCACATTCTCCATTGTTTTTATCACTCACGAACATCCCCTCGCCTGTTGTTTTGAGCTTTCTGTTTTATTTTCTAAACGAGATGATTTAAACTCAATAGTTTCGGATTCGCTACATCCTGACATGCACCCCGCCATCCCGCAGATACTCTTTCACCTCGCCAACCGTGTACTCTTCAAAGTGAAAGATGCTTGCAGCAAGGGCTGCCGACGCGTTTGTGTCCCTGAGCACCTTAAGTATGTGTTCTGGGTTCCCGCAGCCGCCTGATGCGATCACCGGGATGTTCACGCTGTCGCTGACCGCCGCGGTCAGTTCGATGTCAAATCCGTCCTTTGTGCCGTCTCTGTCCATGCTTGTGAGCATGATGTCTCCGGCACCCCGCTCTTCTGCCTCTATCGCCCACTGGACTGCATCTATGCCTGTGAACTCTCTTCCGCCGTAGAATGAGCACTCAAACCAGCATTCGCCATCAGGCGTGTCCACCATCTCTCTGCCAGGCTCACGTCCGTATCTCCGCTTGGCATCAATTGCAAGGACGCACGCCTGGTTCCCAAAGTACTTCGCGATATCATTTATGAGATCCGGGTTCTTGAGTGCCGCGGTGTTGACCGAGACCTTGTCTGCTCCTGAGTTAAACGCAGTTCTCGCATCTGCAAGCTCCCTGATGCCGCCGCCGACCGTAAGTGGCATGAAGACGTTCTCAGAGGTCTTCTCGATGACCTTTGCCATCGTCTCCCTTCTTTCGTGCGATGCCGTGATGTCCAGGAAGATCAGTTCGTCTGCGCCCTGTCGGTCATACTCCGTGGCAAGCTCCCACGGGACGCCTGCGTACCTGATTTGCTTGAACCGGACTCCTTTCACAACTCTGCCCTGCGCAACTCCAAGATCGCAGTCAAGGCACGGAATGATCCGTTTTGCTAACATTTAACTGTCCCCATAAAGTTTTCACATAACTTCGATGTTGCGGGCAGCCACGCCCTGATATGGTTCCCGCGATACAAATGCCGCTGCGGTTCCAAAAATCCGTAAAAAATCATCATAATCGTTTTGAGCGAGTATCCCCCTGTTAAGTGCAGTCTCCAGTACATCCCCGGTTCCAATCACCTTGAATTTGAATAAAGATGGTATACTAAGAACGAACTTGATGACCGCCCTATCGTTAGCGATCAGGAGTTTTGCACCACGTTCCATCGCCAATGATATCGCTTCAACCTCGCCCGCATGAATACCGGTCAACATTTTCCCGATGCCCGGGTGCCTGCCCACATTCTGAACCAGCGCCAGCCCGAGATCAACGCTTGTCGGTTTTACGATTATCCAATCCTTGCATGTTGCATCGATTCTTCGGGCATCGGAATAGCCTTTCGAAAGTCCGGATTTAACCGCCTCGTTATACACTTCTGTTGGAACGTGGACGTTTTCAAAGAGATTTTTTAAGAGATGCAACTTATCCGCCTTTGAAAGATATATCAGAGGGGTTGTATTGCTGACCCCAATCAATGTTCCATTCTCCCGATCTGGATCCGAGCACCTCTTTCTGCCAGCACGTCAATCATCCCCAACGACGACATCCCCATGATCTCCGCGGCTTTCCAGAGCGATATCTTTCCATCCGCATACATCCCGACGACCTTCTTTTCGATCCATTCGTGCAACAGTGAAGCTATTGTTTCAGTTATTTCAGTTCTTTCGATCTTTGCAATCTCTACAAGCGGATAAATCTCGCGTTCCTCTATTTTTAGTAGCATCTCCATCTTCAGTCAACCTCCAGAACCAAAATGGCTTCTGACCGATCATACACGTTGCCCACGCCCGCAACAAATCTCCGGTCTACATAAGTCATTTAGCCATCTCCACAAAATTCTTCAGAATCAGAAGTCCTTTCCTGCTTGATTTCTCCGGATGGAACTGAACCGCGTGGACATTACCTTTCTCAACCACTGCAGCTATATCCACACTGTAATCGGTCGTTGCGGAGATCATGTGTTTGTCATCCGGAACACAGTGGTAGGAATGCACAAAATAGAAGAAATCGCCGTCATTGATCCCTGCGAGCAGATCCGAGTCTTGGTTGTCCCGACGTATTGTAAGCTCGTTCCAGCCCATCTGCGGGATTTTAACCCCGTCCGGAAGACGGATAACATCTCCCTTGATTAGCCCGAACCCGGCAGCGTCACTCTCCTCACTCCTCTCGAATAACACTTGCATCCCGATGCAGATTCCCAGGATCGGTGTGCCAGAATCTACCAGATCAAATAATCTATCTGAAAACGGGGTTAAGTTGCGCATCGCGTCGCCAAACGAGCCAACGCCCGGGATAACAACAGCGTCCGCATCTGCATCTGAAAGACTCTTGCTATCTGGTATGATAACCGGATTTCCACCCACCTTTACAAGCGCATTGTGGATGCTGCGGAGGTTTCCCATGCCATAGTCGATTATTGCGATCATGCCAGTATACAAGTCTTGTGTGAATCATTCATTAAACAATCGATCTTATGATTGAGGCATAACAGAGAGGTCTTGACATGAAGAAGCAACTCGTAGCAGTCATGGATTTTGGCGGGCAGTATAGCCATCTGATCGTGCGGCGGTGCAGGAATCTTGCGGTGTACGCCGAGCTGATCCCGCACACCACCACGCCAGAAGCAATCAAGGACATGAATCCAAGCGCGATCATCCTGTCCGGGGGTCCGTCCAGCGTGTATGCTGACAATGCCCCGGTATGTGACCCTGAAACATTCGATATTGGGATTCCGATACTTGGAATCTGCTACGGAGCCCAACTGATCGCACGCGCTACGGGCGGGGATGTCAAACACACAGAAACGCGGGAATACGGGAAGACCGAACTACTTGTGGATGATAAATCAGATCTCTTCAGCGGAACCTCAGAAAAAACAACGGTCTGGATGTCGCACGGAGACCTGATCGGAAGCCTGCCCGCGGATTATGATATCATCGCACACACAGCAGGATCGCCAGTTGCAGCATTCAGAAAAGAGCGCATCTATGGCATCCAGTTCCATCCGGAGGTTGTGCACACCATAGAGGGCGAGAAAATACTTAAAAACTTCCTCTTTTCAATATGCGGATGCGAGCCCAACTGGAGTTCGGAATCGTTCATCAACAGCGCAATCAACGAGATCAAAGCAACAGTAGGAAGCAGCAGAGTTATTCTTGGCTTAAGCGGGGGAATCGACTCTGCAACCGTTGCGGTCCTGCTCCACCGCGCAATCGGCGATGAACTGACCTGCATCTATGTTGACAACGGTCTCATGCGGAAAAACGAGACCGAAGAGATCATACACACATTCAAAGATAATTTCAAGATCAATCTTGAGGTCGTTAATGCACAGAACCGGTTTTTAGAGAGACTGCGCGGTATCAGTGATCCTGAGGAGAAACGAAAGGTGATTGGAGATGAGTTCATCCGCGTCTTTGATGAGGCTGCCGCACGGATCGGGAATGTTGATTTTCTTGCGCAGGGTACAATCTATCCGGACCGGGTTGAGAGCGCAGCAACCTCGGATCTTGCATCACGCATCAAATCACACCACAACGTCGGAGCGCTACCCGACAACATGAAACTACGATTAATTGAGCCAATACGCGACCTCTACAAGGACGAGGTGCGTACTGTCGCAAAAAAACTTGACCTGCCCGCAACCATCGTCAAACGCCACCCGTTCCCAGGTCCGGGTCTTGCAGCAAGGATAATCGGAGAGGTTACGCCCGATAAACTCAGGATCTGCCGTGACAGTGGCGCAACCGTCGAAGAAGAACTGAAAAAATGGGGGCTCTACAATAAAACATGGCAGGCGTTTGCAATGGTCGGAGACGATCTTGCAACAGGCGTTCTCGGAGATGAGCGGTCACTCGGGCATATCGTGACAATCAGAGCAGTGGAATCAGCCGAAGCAATGACCGCCGACTTTGCCAAGCTTCCGTATGATCTACTGGAGAAAATCAGCAGCAGAATCACAAACGAGATCAGTGGCGTGACCTGGGTTACCTATGCGATCTCATCCAAGCCACCATCCACAATCGAGCCGTGCTAACCCGAGTATCCGGTCTCTGGCATCTCGCCACGATATTACGCGATGAGCATGAAGATCCAATGGCTATCTTCGGAACAAAAGAGTCAAGTGCAATCTTTATTCCAATAACCATCTCCACAGAGGCATGTAAATGATTTTCTTCCCCTCAATCTTGTCTTCCCCCTCAAAATCCGCGGTTATCACCCGACCAACGTCTAACCCAAACTCGTTCATAAGCTCAATTATGCCGCTTATCTCTCGATCATTGTTCTCTTCTGTCAGATCATAACAAACCTGTATGGCTTCACTGACCTCGCCACCCTCTCTCACCAAGAAGTCGCATTCGTGCCGGTTCTTCCAGTAGTAGAGATACTTTCCTCTTCTTTTGAGTTCCACGCAGACGAGATTTTCGTACAATCTACCGATATCGCTTGAAACCTTGAACGCAATCGCATTTATCAAACCCGTATCGATCACATAAACTTTCCTCGGGTTTGCGAACTGTTCCTTCAGTTTCCCATATTTTGGAACTAAAAACACAAAGTTTATATCTGCTATGTGTGATATGTATGTAAATATGGTGTTCTTGCTCACCTTTTTCCCCCGTAACTTTAACATATTATAATATTTATTAATTGAAAAATATGAAGAGAAGTTGTTCACAAGGTACAGCATCATCTCTTTCACCATGCCAAAGTTCCGTATCCTGTACCGCTCTACCAGATCAGTGTAGAAAGTCAGCTCGAAACACTCCTGAAGAACCCTGGTCCTGAGCAACTCATCACGGTCTGCAACCTCCGGAAACCCGCCGAACTCGATATACTCCCGGAGCAATTTTTTTTATCTCGTAACGCAACGGTTTAAATTCGAAATTCCGCTCCAGAACCACGCCTTTTGCAGATAGAAATTCCTTGAACGAATACGGGAAGATGAAGTATGTCAGTGTTCTGCCCCACCGTTGAGTTACTATCTCTCCACTCAACAGCTTCGAACTCGAACCAGTGATGCATAATTCCACGTTTTCCTGATCCCATATTCGTCTTACGGCGAAATTCCAGAAAGGAACCTCCTGTATCTCGTCAAAAAATACGCAAAGCTTTTTACTGACGTTCTCCGGATATAGCTCGTAGTAAGATTCCCAGATCAGGTCGAAATCTTCTTTTCTGATCGGCATAAGCCGCTCGTCCTCAAAGTTGATGTAGATGATCCGGTCCTTTATCGCACCCACCTCATCAACTCCATCCACCTCGTTTTTCAATCGAGAGATGTTCTGATAAATAAAAACGTTTTTCCAGCCCTTCTGGGACCGATTATCACATTTATCCTGCCCGCAAAGTGAAGTTGTGTATCCTGCTCCACCAACTGCACGTCCCACTCCTGATGCATAAGTATGAGTTTCTTTAACATCTCCTTATTCATGTTTTATATGGGGGAAGCAATCTCACAAATCTTTCCATCTATAGAATGTAACCCACAGATAAGGTCACGGCTCGATCCGAGCGAGCCGCGGACACACCGCACTCTGGTAGCGCTCGTCCGTCCTCGCTGTTCGTGTGTGCAGCAGGTGTGACCGGCGACGCCGATTCGGGAATTACAGCAAACCCCGCAGACGTTTAGGGTATGGGATCGACACGATCGAGATGCGTTTGCGCAAGGATCGATGACAAAAGCGTGCTCGATAAGGTGAAAAGCATACGCGAGACTCTTGGAACAGAGTACCGCATAATAATCGAAAATGATCGCATCTGTGTGGAAGGCAACATTGCCGATCATGAAACCAGAAAGAAGATCGATGGAATTCTCGCAGGTTGATTGGCATGGGGTGGCAGTATGTGGATGTGAAGGTCTGTTAGGATGGTCGGTGCAGCGAGCCATTCAGCGTGTAAAGTCCATCGCTCCGCACACACTTGCACGCCTACGTTAGATCGTCATTCTTCACAACGGTATTAAACTGAGCAGATCCGCAAGCGTGTCCTTTAAAGCTCCTACAACGTCAGAGAGATCGATGACACCATCACTGTTAACGTCATGAACCGGATTGTAATCGCCATCCCCTTTGTAGGATCCGTACGTAAGAATAATAGCTATTATATTCGCACCCATACTGGGGTCTACCGGAATCGTTGAATCGGTGCAGAATTTTTTATTATGCGGTCGGTAGATCCCTATGTCATCATCGCCATCGCCATCCCAATCGCCGATTACAGGATAGTCCTTGAGATCTCCGTAGGTATATGGTTTTGGCTTTCCATCCGTTACGATTTCTCCTAATTCGTGCTGATCGCCTGTTAATTCTCGATCACAATAGAATGCATTGGTATGTGGGTTTTCCAGATAGGGTGACCTGAACACGCCCAGTTCGTCTTTACCGTCGCGATCCCAGTCACCAATGAACGGAATATCTCCTGTAGTTCCAAAAGGAACATCTTTGTACGATTTCGCAGATAACGTGTCTAAATCCAGTTTGTACAGGTAAAATATATTTTTTTCAGGATTGAAGCCACCAATGTCATCGTCACCATCTCCATCCCAATCACCAGTGATGGGCACATTCGTGGGATAGGGACCGAAATCTACGCACACATCCGCAGCCCCTGCTTCATCTCCCAGATCTATCCAATTCCGAGTTACCAGATGAAATTTTGAGAGTCCCTTGTCATCTGACGGGCGAAACACTCCAATCTCGTCAGTACCGTCACTATCCCAATCACCAACAACCGGTATGTCGGTATCAAGACCGAACTGTACCGACTTTGAACCGAAGGTGAATTTTGATGTGCTTGAATTAAAAACGCCGGTTATGTCCTTCTTGTCAGCAGAACCGTACATGTTGCCGGAGAGTGGGTAGATATTATTGATTGGTGGTGTAACCGGAGGGTATGCCCAGCCGATGTAAGACCCGAAGCCGATTTGGTCATATTTTTCTTTTTTGACATTCCTACCGGGTACGTGAATAATCCAGCTATCTCCAACCGATAACCCAACGTGTCCTTCTTTGCGATAGTTGTAGAAAACATAAGCACCTCTGGGTGGGGTGTGCGGAGTGTCTTTTAGATCAAGTGCATCTGCGGCCAATTTAGCAGTGTCCTGCGGGATGGGCTTAGTGGTGGGATCTGAACCATCCTTACGATATGTATCTCCAACAAACCTCAAACAATATGTCTGCCCCCAATGGCACTACCTTAAGAAAATAATCCAAATAGAAGCGATAAAGTAAATGTGATTGGTATCGTATTATGCCAATATAAAGATTCGTAAGTTATTATGAATCTGTAAAGGAGGTGCC
>RXIK01000138.1 GCA_004211975.1 Methanosarcinales archaeon
ATATATCACTCACTATACACCTGAAACCGTAGAGGATGCGCTCCTGAAGAGCCGGATGAGGGAAATCTTCAAGTCCGGTTCTGTGAGGGGACTCATAGTAACCTCGGGGCTATGCCCCACAACAAGAGGTGCGCTATGAGTCCTACTCGACATTTCACTGATTTCGGAAGTCATATCATGCCACTGTTTGCAGGATTGGCATCATGTTTTTCAACCGACCAGAACAAATTAAAAAGTCTCTCATTGATGGTCGGAACGGTTACATCAAACAGAGCAGCCATCAGTTTCTGGGTTAACCAGATGGTTTCATCCTCATAGTGCACTTCAATGCCATCAGCGCCGCTTTGTGTGGTGAAAACCAAAAACTCCGCCGTGCTGTTGCGGATTTGCAACTTTTTGTCTTTTTTGATCATGGCGTTCCATCCTCCAACCGAGGGGTGACGCGCACCCTACCGGTGAGAATGTCTTGCATGAGGGCGGTTTTGATGCGCTGCTGTTTGGCGATGATCGCTTCGGTCTGCTCGATCGCCCGGTCCGCGGTCGAGAGGATCTCGGCGATTTGGTGCTGTTCGGGGAGTGGAGGGAGAAAACAAACCGCATCAGGTCTTTTCTTGTGATTCCATTTATTGACGTTCCTTGAGTCAGGTCTAAAAAGTAATTTGCCGAGTTGTTAAGTAGCCAAAACAGGAATTCAGTCTTAATTGTTTCGTTCGGAATAATTCCAGTGAAATCTTGACTGACAGCAACATCGAAAGGCGCAATTGCAAGTTTTCCCACTCCAGTCCTTGTCACAACCAACAGGTTGCCTTTGGGAATAATGTTTGTAGAGTTATTTCTGACCGCTTCTTCGGTTATGTATCGTCTAATTTTCGATACTTTCTGATTTAGGATGTCCGCTCCAGTTATCTAAGGCATATCGCTTTCCCAATACTTTTCTGCTTCAGTTGATGGCGTGCCCCCATTTATTGCCTTGACGCAAACATCTTTAAGTGTCACAACATCCCGCCCCTCCGGCACCATCCTCCGTTCGGTCATCTTATACTTATCTGGGGCATCCCCGTCCATTTCACACACGCCCCCAAGGTTCATTGGTATAGCAAAAGGACTGTGGCGGAATAAAATCAGGAACACGATCTTTTGGATTTACCGGATCAAACAATTCCAACGCCCCGATTTTAATAGCATATCCCTTGTCCTTATTTCTAAAATAATCGAAAAATTCCACCTCCGCGATCCCCGATGAATCCTTACATATTCTCCACAACTCTTCTGGATGTTCTTCTATGATAGTTTCTATGGTAAATGCGCCTACAATTCGTTTCACAGGAGAGGAAGCATAAATATATACTTTATTAATGTTGCCGCGCTTTCTGAAAACCGATTTCCGAAATTCGTATTTTTTATTTCCATTTACGATTTCGTTGACATATTTCGGTCTAATCGACAGTAAGACGTTCATCTATCCCACCTCTGGTTTTTATCCGGAGATATTTTTCATCAGAAATTTGAGCGATGGATTGTGGGGCAGAAATGCCCATTGTCTTCAAATCTATCAGCTTTAATGGATTTGGTAAATGGAAGTGCCACGTAAATAAGATAACCAGTGTTGGGCTTTTTGCGAAATCTTTAATTTCATCCATGGGATACACGGTTCTATTTCGGACGTATCGAAAGATTTCGTTTTTGTCCTGTAATCCATGTAATGTTTTTCCAACGACACATAGGGAAGTAATCTCATGCTTATCCACGGTGCGATAAAACAACAGAATATCGCCGGGTGAAATATTCTTTATTTTGGAGTGGCTGAGATATGCTTTTTTTATAGTGTTGCCTTCAACAATGAACTCACCAGCATGTTCCGATAATGATGTTTGACGCCCCCCGTAGTCTGTAAATAATTTCTGATGGTATTGAGGGCGAATAGGAACTAAAAACTTGTTCACATTTGTTCCATCATAAAAACTCGGGTAATATTTCTTTGATATTTCCAGTGGCTGCATTAGCTTTGCTTTTTCTTTATCAACTGACAGTTCCTTGACAAAAATATCTTCACCACGATTGTTTGCAGCCGCTTTATAAAATCCATATTCAGTTATCAGATCAACTAAATAGTCGTCTGGCTTGGTAAAATGGGTTAGATAGATTTCAGCGAGGTTGTTTTTAATCGAATAGCCAACTGCCACTTTTGTAAATAGTTCTCCGATCTTATATCCAACATGCGTAACGATTAAAGTCGCGATCTTAAGCCTCTTTTTTGCCGGAAGCGGAGGGATAGAATCAATGGGCTCGTTTTCAATTTTATAAATTAATATTGCTCCGATAGTACCATCTTTTCTGCGATAAACCCAGCATTTCCTACCTTCTCTGGAAATTTTCTTAAACCAGCTATCGAACTCGCCATATTCTTCTTTTAGAGATTTAAAAATTGGGTCACTTATATCAAGATTGTAGACACGATCTTCATTTAAAGCAGGTGGTCGAACCACATCCCCTCTAAAGATATCCTCTTCAAAAACCCTGATCCCTTCTTCCACACACAAAACCCTATCTTTTATGTCCAACCGAATAGCTTTTTTATGGATGTTTTTATCCTCTGTAATCAGAAAATCTACAGCATCTTTATAGACTGAATATAATAAGGCATTGTCAATCTCATCATTGATTCTCGATGGCGTTCCAACAATACTCAAAAAATTATCATCCTTACTCTGGTCAGGGGGAGCTTCCAGTAAAGGATATGTGTTGAGTTTAGACAATGCAATATCCATTCTATCTTTGTTCTGGTCTCTTTTTATTTCTTCGACCGTTTCAGGATGTATAAGGATCCCAATTCCCTTTGAACTGTTTAATATTTTTAATAGATGCTGTAACTCGTCGGTGAGTGCGTGGTCATTCTCCCTATAAATGAATACATTCGTATCAATTAGTAGACGCATTATTCAACCTTTTGATCGTTTGATACATCTTCCACGCTCGTCTTCTTATACCCCACCACACATACATCTTTCCACATCGCCGAGTAGATCGGCGTAGCGCGTGAGTTCCGCTTTGGTAATATTCCCGGATTTCATCGTTGCACGCCCTCCAGATACCCCAATCCACTCGTAAACCCATTCAATTCCTTCAGTGTCTTCTCCCGCTCCGCCTCCAGTTCCCGGCTCGACACAGCGTATTTGTCCCATAGATTTTCAACGATACCGATCAGCACCCGTTTTTCGGTATTGGGATAACGCGTCAGTTCTGCATCCATCATGCCATGCAGTTTCTTAAGGATCAGCGTCTTTGCCGTTTCCGCTGTCAGCTGCTGACCGATCTCTTCCATCATCGCGTCAATGCGATCAAGCCGTTCCTACAGGGTCTTTCTGTCTTTTTTAAGTGCGGTTACCTTTTTCTTATCCTCTTTGTTCTTTGGGTCGAGGCTACGTAGTCGTTCGTCCACCTGAGCGATCAGCCGGTTTGTTGCTGCCTCTTCTTCGTCTGCACCGATTCTTTTGAGGCTTAATTTCAGATCCGGATCATGTTCTTTCGCTTTAATATTTTTTATAGGGTTTGTTCTCATGGATTCCAATTTTTTGATTGTATTGAGTTGATCGGTGTAAGTCGTGCACTCCTTTTTGGCAGATTCCCCTGTGGAGTCTTCGAGGTCGTCAATCATCTCCTTGCGGTATCTCTTGATGACTGTCGCGGTCACTTTTTCGCCTTCATTGGGTTCGTATTCCACAGCCTCGACGGCTTCGGAGAGTTCAGTTGGGATCTCGTTCAGTTCGGCTTCCAGAGTATCGATCCCTTAAGCTTCCGTCCGAAAAAACTCATCGATTAAGTATTGGTCAGGAATAAGTGAATGATGATCGTAGCCATTTTATCTTTGGGTTTGAGGCTTGCGATCATGTACTACACAAACATGAGGTCTGTTTTCTTACCAGTTCATGGCAGAACTCCCCGAAATGACCATCAAACTTCATATTTGCCCTGCTGTAATTCTGAGAGAACGGTGGATTGGCAAGCACCCGGTCAAACTTCCGATATGCGCCATCTTTCAGGATCATCGGTTTCTCCGGCGTGTCGTCGTTCTCGATCTGGAAACTGGTGATATTGTGGAGGATCAGGTTCATATTGCAGATAGCCCAGGTGGTACCATTGGAATCCGGTCCAGCGAGGAATAGGTCATTTGGGTTTTGTCCCTGCTCCTCGATGTATTGGTGGGTCTGAACCGGAAAACCGCCGTTGCCCATGGTGGGGTCATACACTTCCATGCCGCTCTCGGGTTTTGTGAGCGGAACCAGCAGGCGCACGACCTCGCCGGGAGTGTAGAATTCACCGCCCTTTTTGCCGGCGCGGTCAGCAAAGAACTTGATTAGATATTCATAATTGCCACGGAGGATATCGGCGGATTTAAACAGAAAGCCGTCTATTTGTGATGGCGTGATCTTTTCTTGTTTCATGTTTAACCGCCTACATTCGTCCTGTTATGATGTTGCGCTTAGCAAGTATCAATTCTTGCGTGCTCTGCTCATTGCGCGGGTCAACGATCAGCACAAGAGTTTTGAATGCGGGAATGTCAGGTGTACCAAATGATGCATAGTTGGTCTTGACGATATGTGCCAGGAGGTTTTGGGATGGTGTATATGATATGAAATAGAGATGAGATTGAATGAATGATGACGCCCCGGATCACTGAACATGACACAACCGTAGAGCAGGGAGATGCGTTCTACAACCCGCACACGACCTTTGACCGTGATCTCACGATCGCGTCGCTTGCCGCATTCACAGGCACTGTAGACCCTATTGAGTCTTATCTTGATACGTTCGGCGCAACCGGCATCCGTGGTTTGCGGGCTGCATTGGAAGTTGGGCTGGTAGCCACGATCAATGACCGTAGTTCGGATGCTGCATGTCTGATCCGGCAAAATGTGGCTTTGAACGGGATGCAGTTGAGATGTGAGGTCACAAATGAGGATGCAAATGTCCTGCTTCATCAGAGGCGGTTTGATGTTGTTGATGTTGACCCGTTTGGATCGCCGTCGCCGTTTCTTGCGGCTGCATCGAGATCAGCCAAAAAAATGCTCTGCATAACTGCAACCGACACCGCGCCACTTTGTGGGGCGCACCTGAACGCGGGGATCCGTAAGTATGCGTGTGTGCCTGCGAACAACGAGTATCATGCTGAGACTGGGGTCAGGGTGTTAATGGGCACGATCGCGCGAGCGCTTGCTGTTGGTGATCGGGCGATGGTTCCGCTCCTTGCGTATGCAAGACGGCATTATGTTCGCGTGTATGCGAAAGTGTTTAAAAATGCCACTTCTGCAGATAAGTCAATGAAACAACTTGGTTTCATTGTTCACTGCAACAACTGTGGTTTCAGGGAACCCCTGGCTGGTATTGTGCCCCGGATCACGGATCGGTGCCATGTGTGTGGACACCGGATGAAAGCTTCCGGTCCAATGTGGCTCGGGCGCTTGTATGACCTGGCGTTCTGTGAAGCGGTTCATTCAGAGCTGATCGATCGGGAATCTGATAAACAATCGATTAAACTTGTTAACACCTGTAAAAACGAGATTAACGTGCCAACATTTTATGAACATCACCTGATCTGCCGCGCAGTTGGGGTTTCGCCGATGAAGATCGAGGAGTTTATCGAGGTACTCAGGGACGCAGGGTTTAAGGCGTCCAGAACACATTTTTCGGGGACTGCGTTTAAAACTGATGCGGATATCAGTTCTATAACAGAGGTGCTTGCTGGCAGTGCTGGCGTAACATGGGCAGCTAACCGGGCGGAAAAGTAGGGGGAGTGCGCCGACCGGGAATCGAACCCGGACCTGGGGCTTGGAAGGCCCCAGTCATAGCCATTAGACCATCAGCGCTCTTCCGATATGTTGACCGCTCGCGGATTTAATACTATCGGTCATGAATAGTCTGTCTGGCGCGGGGGCGTCATAGGCAAGACCAGTATACACAAACCTTTTTCTAAAAACCAAACCCCATCCATAACCATGAAAGATCACCCGGAATATTCACGAAACACGTTGATGGACTTCATCAAGCTAAAGCCAAAAGACATTGAGATATGTGATGTGACACTGCGGGACGGCGAGCAGGCTGCGGGGATTGCATTCACAGAGCAGGAGAAAATCAATATCGCACGGAAACTGGATGATGTTGGCGTTGAGATCATTGAGGCAGGATTTCCGGTTGTGTCAAAAGAAGAACTCACAACCATACGCAAAATCACAGAAATCGGGCTTGACGCCAGGATCTGCTGCCTTGCCCGCGCAAAAACATCGGATGTCGATGCCGCGCTGGATGCAAACGTCGATATCGTAAGCATCTTCATCGCAACGTCTGACATCCACCTGCGCTACAAGCACCACATGACGATTGATGAGGCTACCGACTGCGCAATCGATGTTGTGGACTATGCAAAGGATCACGGACTTACAGTCAGGTTCGCTGCCGAGGATGCGACCCGCACAGACATGAATGTGCTGAAACAAGTCTACCATGTCGCCGAGGCACACAACGCGGATTACCTGAGCATCGCAGACACCGTAGGGATTCTTGATCCAAGTACCACGTATTTCATGATAAAAGAGATCAAGAAGACAACAAACACACCGCTTTGCATACACTGCCACAACGACCTTGGAATGGCGACCGCAAACACGATTGTTGCTGCGGAAACCGGGGCAACACAGCTTCACGCAACTGTGAACGGGATCGGCGAACGGGTCGGAAACACACCGCTTGAGGAATTACTCACAGGGCTTCTGATACAGTACGGAATCGATAAATATGATCTCTCACACCTCCTGTCACTCTCAAAGATGGTGGAGGAATATTCAGGAGTTAAAGTTGCGAAAACCAAGCCCATAGTTGGCGAAAACGCGTTCTGCCACGAATCCGGAATCCACATCGCAGCAATGCTCGAGAACACCAGCACCTACGAGGTATTTTCACCAGAACTCGTGGGCGGTGGCAGAAACTACATTCTTGGCAAGCACACCGGAAAAAAGGCGCTCAAATTCGTAACAGAACGACTTGGCTACAATCTCGATCAAGAACACCTCTGCACACTTCTCGACAAGATCAAGGTCTGCAGCGAGGCAAAACACGGGGTGAGCTGTGACCGACTCGCAAAAATGATCGATGAGATGGAGTGAACCTTGAACCCGGGTGCACAGCACCCGATCTGACTGATCGCGCAGGCGCACCATTCAATCAGCCAGCTTAGTCCTGCGAACCGTTCAGAACCGCTCGTATCGCGAGCAGGTTCAGCTGTGACTGCGGCTTTACGATCTGCTTAACCGGGTCAAGAAAGCGAATGTTCGCTTTGATCAGACCGAGTTTGATCGGTTTCGGAAGCTCACCCGCCCTGAGATACTCCCCGCTTCCGAACCTTTCCAGCCCTTTGAGCAAATCTTCATCCGTTAACACGATCTTCTCTTTGCCATAAGATATCCGGTATCCGAATTCCTTCGCATCCTCTATAAGTCCTTCAATCTGACCCGTTCGTATCCCAAGCATCTCTCTGGCTGTTTCTTCCGTTCTTCCACGGTTCACGAGTTCAGCCAGACAGACCGGTTTTCCACCACAATAGTTCCACACAACGTCCTTTTCCACATCACTAAAGCTATATTTGTCTAAAAAACCCATAGTCGTCTCGTAGTCAAAGTTATCCACAATGAGATGCCTGCACCACCCGGAGAGCCATCACCTCACTGCAAACCTGCCCGATAAAGAGCGAATCTGACGTTACCGCAAAGACGTGACAGAGATGCAGCTCTTTTGTCAACCGGATAAACAAATTGAAGAGTTCGTAGATCAGATGCGCATTGATCCTGACATCACCCATCTTTCGCAGTTCGTCCACGATCAACACAAGAACTTTATTCTCTGCTATTTCGAGCGCGATCGCGGCGTCCGCGGCGTGATCTGGTTGTCGCGGCCCAAGGTCGCAACATAGCGACAAGCCACGCACAGAAGGCTCAAACAGAAATGCCATGGATCGGGACGCCATAGCTTATCCTGTAGGTATGCCCCACTATGTGCTTACCGAAAAATAAAGTAGCAAAGTTGGCTGATGTCATGCTACATCCCTGACATTCGTGCGATTCGTTCATTCGTGCCATTCGTGATCCTTTATGCTGATTTTATCACGAATTTCACGAATGTGCCGAATGCCACGAATTTTAACAGATTGTTTTCTGGCAAGCCCTATGTGCAGCCCCTCCAATGCCTCCCGATCCATTGCGTGCATCTCGATATCTCTGAGCCTATCAACAACTCCTGGCGGATAATATCGCTCCCCACAGCCCACACATACGCCTGCTATGATATTCTCCACCACAACGAAGTCATTTCCGATCCTCACTGCTTCACTAACCTCTCTTTCTTCAACTTTTCCGCCGCATACCGCGCATTTTGATACGATCATTTAAACCCCCCTTTTGTAATCGATCCATCTAATCACATCTGGTTCATAAGTTGTTATAATTATTGCCGCATCATCCTCATTTGAATACGCGAGAGACTACATGTATCGGTCTGTCTTCCCGGTTCTCCCGAATACGAGGCAGCTTGGGAACGGCTTATCATCTGTATAGTTCTCTATTCCGATTAAGCAACTGATCGGATATCTTCATCTTTTCAGTTCCACAGTTTCATTTTCAAAATCAAAACATAATATCGAGCCGACCGCGGAAAGAAACGCCATACCAAGCAGCGAATCGCCAGGGATAAACCATGTCACGCTCTCGTAATCATCAAGGATCACTTTGCCCATGAACATTGGGAGTTCAACAATATCGCCTGTGGCAAGGGCAAGTGTATCATATCCAAAAAATTCCACATCCATCTCGCCCAGCATTTCCAGCGGAATAGCGATTCCACCGTTGAATCCAGTATCTACAGTGATCGCGAAATCGCCATCTTCGCTTAAAAACAGACCTTTCTCATCCAGATGTGCGTTGAATGTCGGGACAAAATCTACAACTTCGCCTGTGATGAGCGTTCTCATACTTGTTGTATTCCTCCTTTCTGCGCATGAGCCGACGGGTAGCCAACGCGAACAAAATAGAAAATCCCGTCTGCATACTTCTTCCGCCCGTTCTTAAGAGCCTCAAGAACATCTTTTCCCAAAAACCATTCTCCAGTATCAGGCTCAATCGCCGCGATCATCCCTTTCTTCTCTTTCAAGGACTGCACCTTCGCCAGAACTTCCTTTGGTGGTCTCTTCACTTTGGGTATCTTCATAATTTTTACCTCCTATCCACTGACTATATCTACTTTACTTGATGGGTCTGCGTTATCATAATTCTATCGCTCCTGCCGCCGCCTGCAGGATCATGAGAGCATCGAGCGATGTGACCTGTCCGTCGCCACTAACATCAGCGGCGGCGAGTGTTGCGGCATCGCATGAGGCGGAACCGCTGGCTGGCTGCGATCCGGAGCGTGATCGCGGCATCCGCGGGGGCGAGGATACCGTCGCCGTTGAGGTCGCCTCTCTGCGACGTGACGGCACATGGATGCATGAGCGGGTATCGGTCGGTGCTTGTGCCACCGAGGATCGGGTGTGGGTCGTTACCGATGCCATCGCCGTAGGGGTCGGTGCCGACTGCGATGATCACAGATCGCCTGATCATATAGCTTCTATTCCGGGCACCGTACATTTCGAGCAGCGAATAGAAGATGGGAGTATTGGTGATAAGATCTATTGTCAGAAAGACTGCAACGAACGAGTAAACAGCGTAATAAAGATCGATCAGAGGTTACTTAATGCAACCATCATCTCCTGTATAAATGCCTCTGCCCCATCTCGCGGATAGCCACAGGTACGGTGCAATTCCGTATCGTTCGATCTGATAAACACGGTGGTAGGCACGCCGCCGCGGGGATTGTATCTTGCTGCAAGGTCGCGGCGTTCATCAGCATCAATCTTTATACACACAAACTGATCTGCCAGATCGATTACAGCCTGGTCCGCGTAAATAACCCGGTCCATTTCCTTGCACCATGTGCACCATCTGGTATAGACATTAATCATCGCGGGTTTGTTCTGTGCTCCTGCGATCTCCATCCCCGCCTCATAGGAATACCACGTAATCACCTTAGCTGACGTCCCTGCCGCCGCCTGCATGAGCATCAGAGCGTCGAGAGAGGTGACGCGTTTGTCGCCACTGACATCCGCGGCGGCGAGCGTCGCGAGATCGCATGAGGCGGAACCGCCGGCTGCGAGCTGGAGCGCGATAGCGGCGTCGGTGGGGGTAAGGATACTATCATGGTTGAGGTCGCCTTTCTGTAGCAGGTTTACGGTCGGCTCGGGGGATGTGTATTGGCGGACAATGATGTTATCAATTCGACCCTTATTCTCATAAAATTGAAATCCTACTCTACCACTTATTGTAACATTATCATCTTCACAGGAAAGTTTCTCAATGCCGTTTAAAAATAGTCTCATATTATCGTTCCAAACTGCAAATTTCATGTTATACCATGTATTTGCATTAATATATTCAGCTGAAGAGGGGCGATACGTCCAGTCCCACAGTTTTCCATTTGCATCGGGGTCCGGTGAAGTTATAACAAATGATCCTTCATCAGTATATCTACCTATGAAGGGAGAAACATAATTTTTAGTGGAGTACATTACAATACAGCCTTTAGACCTATTTTGATACCGTGCAATAATCTTAAAACGTGTATCGGCATCATACTGTTTTACAACCTCAAAATCGCAACTTACAATCAAATTTGTCAAATTGAGATTTTTGGGGTATAATCCAGCCCAATAATCAGAACAGCCACCACCCAAACACGAAACTATTAACTGTTCGTTAATATTATCCCAATCAAAACCACAGATAACTCTACTGTCACATTCAAGATCATAATTTGCCAGTGTATTTGTTGAAAAATCATCAAAGAACTCAAACACCGCACTCCCGTTACTCTCGTTTATGGCGCCTTTATTCCCATACCACATCTTAATCGCCGTAATACCATTCGCCGGAACACTCGGCACTTTGACACAGACCTTCGCGCTCTCGTCAGTTGAATTCCAATCCTCGATCCAGTAACTCAGTAATGTGTCATCCAGCTCTGCAAACCGAATATCTGCGCCATCGGACCGCGCCTTCGAAAAATCAAAATTCGACGTATTAAGCTCAACCAGAATTTGATAATTAACAAGATCGGAACCGGAATTCTCCTGCATCGTAATCAAATCGGAATACGACCAGTCAGCAGGGTCAAAAACCGAAACCTCAGGAAGCGTTGCATTCAAGAAAAACTCCCCGGTACCCGGTCTGTAAACCCCGATATTATCATCGCCATCTCCATCCCAGTCTCCTGCAATTGGAATATCTTGGAGATCCCCGTACTCAGGCGTCACAATATCAGCAGCTCCGCCATCGTTATCGATATCCAGATAAAACACGCCGGTAGTACTTATAGAGCGGTACAGCCCGATATTATCATCCCCGTCGCCGTCCCAGTCCCCGATGACGGGTAGATCATCAGGCTCGCCAAACGCCACTCTCAGATCAGCAGATCCACCGCTGTTATCAAAATCAAGGAAGAACATCGTAAGTCCGGTATTGGAATGATTCGGTCGAAATACGCCGATGTTATCATCACCGTCGCCATCCCAGTCTCCAGCAACCGGAATGTCGCCGATGACCCCGAGCGTTGCGTTCATATCGGAAATGCCATCGTTATCATAATCAAGGAAGAACTGGGCAGTGGATGGACGGAAGACGCCGATTGTGTCATAGCCATTGCCGTTCCAGTCTCCTGTGATCGGAATGTCGCCGGAGATGCCGAAACTGATGTTCAGTCCGCTATCAAGCGAGAATTCTGCTGTCGTGTAGTTATAGATGCCGGTCGTGTCGATTCCATCATTATCCCAGTCGCCGGCAAGAGGCTTGTTTATATCCGGAGGATTTCCGGAGAAGATGTGCATGCTGTGTTTGGTCGGGTAAGCGTCCAGTGTGGATATGGTCTTGAAGCCCGGGTCATTGATGTAGTAAGTCCCGTCTGATCTGCCGGTCACCACCACAAAGTGATCCCCCCAGTATCCACCATGTCCAGGGCAGTACACATAAACGATGACCGGGCGCCCCCGATCAAGGTGGGTGTTGAGCACGGTTTTATTAAACGGCGTAATTCTGCCGGGGTCATACTCGATCTGGTTTGTCTCGTCATGGCAGGCGTTCCTGATAGCAGACCAGTAGATGCAGTAGGTTGTGTCATAGCCCCCGCGTCCGATCGCATCATTCAGCCTCTTTGGATCCGTGTCCACGCCGTAGTATGCCATCACCATCGCTGCGGACGCGAGCGCGCAGCCCGTGCTGCAGATTGTTGGTCCGTCGCCGCCCAGTTGGTCGCTTCCCCATCGGGGGTCACACTGGCTGAAGTACGGTACAGGCGGAATTGCTGCCGCAGCCATGCCCGCGAATAGGAGTATCGTGAGAGCCGCAGCCACCACATTTTTATGCATCCTTTATCACCGCCCGTATCGCAAGCAGGTTCAGCTGTGACTGCGGCGTTAGGGTGCCCTTGACCGGATCGGCAAACAGAATATTCTCCTTAACGAGGTATGTGATTTCCGGTGTGATCACATCATAAATATAAGATTCCTCATCTAAAAATTCATTAAGAACTTTTATTGTATCATTGTATTTCAGTTCTATCTCTTCGTCTTCGAAGAAGATCTTCTTTTTTATGATCTTCAGCACTTTTACTCGCTGTTTTATCTCGCCTGTTCTGAGCATGAGCATGCTGCCTGCCACATCTTCGATCTTTTTCTCGCTTCTTTTTTCATTGATCAGCCTGACCAGAGATACCGGTTTTCCACCAACGTAATGCCATGCAATCTCCTTCTCATGCATATCAAACCCGTAATGATCCAGAAACGCCATCGCTGTTTCATAATCAAAATCATCTGCCAACAGATACTTGCATCGTTCAGAGAGCATTGCCTCGCTGTAAACCTGTTCTATGAAGAGTGAGTCGGAAGTCACAACAAAGACGTGTGCCAGATGCAATTCCTTTGTGAGCCGCACAAAAAAATTAAATAATTTGTAAATCAGATGCCCATTGATCTCCATATCCCCGATCACCTGTAATTCATCGAGGATCATCACTGGAACACGTTCCGCTGACATTTCAACAAAGAAACGCTCAATATATCTGAACATATCTTTGCTTTTAGCCTTCTTCTCAAATATCTGTTCAAACAGATTTATTGGTATTGGGATTCCACTGAGTATCTTCAGATCCTTTAGTGTGGATGTTGCATACTCACCAACGTTGTTGGTCGCATCACTCTCGTCAATCTCGAATAGTACGTTTAGGAAGTCTTCATAACCTGTGATGAACCGTCCACGCAGGTTGATGTAGAACGGTGTATACTCCTCTGGTAGTTGCTTTATAAGGTGGTTAATCAGTGTGGTCTTTCCGGAGTTTATTGGTCCGTAGACGAATGTGATCAGGGATGGTTCGGAATTCAGAATATTCATGAACTCTTTCATCTCATTTTCTCTATTGTGGAATTCAATTCGTTTCATGTTCTTCCTTCAACCTCCTCCCGGTTATAATTCTATCGCGCCTGTCGCAGCCTTGAGGATCATGAGCGCATCGAGGGATGTGACCTGTCCGTCGCCGCTCACGTCAGCGGTGGCGAGTGTTGCGGGTCTCTACTGTGAAACAAAATTATTTTCATGCTCTTGTAATCGCGTCTGTTCGGTCATAATGCTATCGCGCCAGCTGCAACTGTAAAGTCTAACGAGTGTCCGGACGGTGGGGTTGCACGAGGTGGAACCGCCGGAGGGGAGTGCCTCATGCTACTGCCCCTTATCCATGCCCTCGTTGTCCTGTTGCCTGACCTGTATGGAGAGACTATTAAGACGACCCGCACGAATAATATTAGTGATGACCCGCACGAAATACATAATTCTCCTTGGCGACGGGATGGCGGATGTTCCGCTCCCTGAACTTGGCGGAAAAACACCTCTTGAGCACGCGAACATCCCGAATATGGATTACATCGCAAAGCACGGTAGGTGCGGGCTTGCGAAGACGGTTCCGGATGGGTTGCCTGCGGGAAGCGAGATTGCGAACATGTCAATTCTTGGCTACGCTCCCGAGAAGTATTACACGGGCAGAGGACCGCTTGAGGCGGCGAGCATGGGGGTAACGCTCACAAAGGATGAGATTGCGTTCAGATGCAACCTGATCACAGTGACCGACGGCGTGATCGCTGATTACAGCGCAGGACACATCACAAGCGAGGAAGCGGCGGAATTAATAGCGTCAGTCAATGATTCACTTCCTGCGGGTTACATCCGCTTTCATGCCGGGATCAGCTACCGCCACCTGATGGTAACCGATGGCATTGGCGCATCAGCGGTGTGCACGCCCCCACATGATGTGCTTGGCGAGCTGATGGAGTCGCAGATGCCTGTGGGTGAGGACTGTGAGTTGCTCTCTGATCTGATCCGCGGGTCGGCAAGGGTGTTTGATGGGCACCCTGTCAATGAAGAACGGATCCGCGCCGGGAAAAATCCAGCTACTCACATCTGGCTCTGGGGGCAGGGAAAAGCGCCAAGTTTCCCACGGTTCAAGGACACCTTTGGAATCACTGGCTCGATGATCTCAGCCGTTGATCTCCTGAAAGGGCTTGCAATCTACGCGGGGATGGATGTGATCGAGGTTCCGGGCGCAACCGGGTATCTTGACACGAACTATGCCGGGAAGGCGGATTATGCGGTGCGTGCTCTTGAGGATCATGATTTTGTGTATGTGCATGTTGAAGCGCCTGATGAGGCGGGGCACGCAGGCGATCTGGATGCGAAGGTCACTGCGATTGAGAGTTTTGACGAAAAAGTTGTGGGGCGGGTTCTTGACAGGTGTTCCGACTGTGTGATCATGGTTCTGCCAGATCACCCGACGCCAATATCGCTTCGGACGCATACTGCGGATCCTGTGCCGTTTGCGATTTACGGGCATGGGGCTGACTCGGTCTCGGCGTTTGATGAGCGGTCAGCGGCGAAAGGGTCGCACGGGCTTATGGTTGGGGCTGATTTAATCCGGCTGATGCTTCGTGGTTAAGGGTTGGGATTTGCTATGGGGCATCCCCGGATCCTGGTTGGGGTTACTGGATTTTTCGGTTAGATCCCCGGGGGGCGCCCCGATTTGATGCGGGTCCCCCGGATATTTTCTATCAAACTTAATATAGTCATCATCCAAACAAAACTCCTTACAACTGAAGTCTGCGCACGATCTCTGGGTTTTCCATCATCCCGCGGGTCCTCTTAAGGATAATCATTGTTATCAGGATTGAGAATGCATGTTTGACTCCGGATTCATCAGCTGCATCATCAAAAATGTTTTTCGACACCTTCCACAACCCTGATATTGGTATGATTGCCAGTTCGCTCATCTTTCTTGTGATTGCACTATCAAGTTCCCAGAGTTCTTCTTCGACATGCAATGAATCAGCAAAGCCTATTGGATCGTTGATCAGGGCATCCAGCCCGTCCTGGTATTCCTCAACTCCAAGAACGAATCCGGTGTCATCAAACGCTCCCATGTTGCTTGAGATGCAGATATCAATGAACCTGCCATTCTCAACCAGATCCGCGATATAACCGCACACGTGCCCCGCTGTGTCGATCATTTCGTCGATTGCGTCGCTGTCTCCGCGGTGTGCATGTTCAATCATGTCAGTGATTGTGGTGCAGATGCCCCGCAGATAATAGGGGATGCATAGGTCGCATCCTGCCGGAAGGTTGTTCATCGACTGATTCGCCGATTGCCTCAGTTCATGGATGTGTTTCTGCTGTGCATCGGTTAGTGTTGCCTTTGCCGCCATTACGGTCTTTGCAGGCTCTTCCGGCTTGGCGGGTTGATTTTCGATTTCTTCGGTTTCTTCTGCCACCACTTCAGTTGTTTCAGCCGGTTTGGGTGCTTTAACCTCAATTTCTTTTTCTGCTGCATCCGGCACAGCACCCCAGACTGCCTGATATGTTTGACTCACGGCATCTCGCACTTTGTTGCTTGGATCATCGAGATGGCGCTTAAGCGGGTCTTCTGCAAACTGCACAAGGTTTTTGTCCCTTTGTCCAATGCGCCTGATCGATTGAGCAGCGTTGGCGCGGACACGTTCGTCAGGATCGTCAAGCAGCACAATTATGTGCGGAATAACCGATTCATCGAGGTCTGCGGACGCTCCTACCATCAGGGCGGACCTTGCGCGCTCATCAGCATCCGGGCTGTGCAACTGATCGATGGGATTCTCTTTTTTCCTGCTGATGAGATTATGCGCACGTTTTTTTATGGAGAAGTCTTTTTTCTTTGATTTTGTAAGTAATAACGCTGCTACAGCCATGATTATGACTGCAAGCAGGACAAGCGTCAGTATAACCTGGGTCTGAGCATGTTGTCTCCCTTCCCAGTCCTTCTGCAGTGATTCTCTGGTGCTGTTTGCATTTTTTACAACACCGGCAACCATGTTCTCCTGTTTTGCCAGATCTTTCAGGAAAAATTTGGTTCCGTTCAATATCTCTTCCATGTTTTGATCCACGCTCATAGCACGCTGTGCAAAAGCAGAAGTCACCCCATAATCCGCAGTATCTGATTGGTTGAGGTCGTTTCCAAGCACGGCAAGCGAGTCGCATGATGTGATCAGGTTGACGCGGTTTGTTTCAATCACCTGTGGCGAGCCAACAAGTGCCTTAACGGCATCAATATCCAGGAGGGTTAACTGATTTGCAGCTTGCCGCCATGCAACCGATTCAATAACGCTATTAACGGTTGATGCGTCATCGACAACGGCGCCGTCGGATGTGAAGACCACGATTCCCCGTCCACAAACAACATTTTTATATGCGACAACATAATAATTTTCTGCAGCCATAGAGACCACATCAAGCGTATCAATCGAGTAATCGAGCAGCACCCGTTCGGCATCTGCTGACATTATCACTGTGTTTTCGTCGGTGCTGTTGGCATCGCCCGCACATGGCAGGACAAACAGTGTAAGTGTAAGTGTAAGTGTAAGTAGTGTGAGCAGTGCAATTGATGCAAGCAATGCACGCAATGCCGGCGCAACCAGCATAGTATCAGTGAAAACAATCGGCGCCAATTTAACATATCTAAAACTGTTCATAATACTCCTGCCTCCATACGTTTCACAATTTCGGGGTTTTCATACATCTCTCTCGCATGTTTCAGCAAAACCTTTGCAACCAGCACTCGCAACGCCTGCTCAAGATCATTTCCAGATTGGTCCGAGATCAGATCCTTTGCAATTGTCCATATCCCTGTAACTGGAAGCACACTCATGTTCCTTGACTTTGATGTGATTTCATTGTCGATTTCAGCTAATATTTGCTGCACAACAGGGTATTCAGATGCTAGGTACCCTGGCAGGTCTGATAGCAGATTCGCGAGTAGATCCTGACTGATCTTGCCTGCGGCACAGACTGATGTGCTTCCTGCACCCGATGCGCCGGCAGCATACAGATCAATATTTCGCTTGGAGATCATCGTCTCAGATATCCTGGCAGAAACCATCTCAACAATTAATATTAGCTGATTAGTCACCTCTCTCGGCGCATCTTTACCGCGTATGAACTGATCCGCAGTCATTCCACGCACATGTTCGATCTGTCGCTGAACCATGCTCCGGTAGAACCCCGGGATGCAACGATCATAACTTGAGACCTCACGATAGCGATTTTCAAACGCCTGCCTGATCGAGCGTAGGCGCGCATCCTGCTCGTTATCCGGGTGAACCATCGATGACGCTGTCAGTGTCACGGTCTTGCTGCCCATAGAAACCACAACCGAAGTGGTCGCACCATTATATAGATGTGGAATACCGTGAACATCAATTGTCTGCTCGCCGCTGCTCACAGTAAATGTTGCAATCCCGTTATTACCTGTTTTAAGTGTTTTTGGTCCCAGGTGGACGATTGCGCCCGGGATCGGTTTTTTTGTTGTTTCATCAAGCACTTTCACGCGCAGGTCAATACCTGTTTTATGCACAGCAGCGTTGACACCGGGTTTATCGGTGATTTTTGTGTCGCCAACCGCGGTCTTTGATTTTGATTTTGATGAGGGTTGTTCATCGGATTGTTTTCTGGAGTCTTTCTTAGACTGTTTCAAAGATTGTTTTTTCGGTTCTTTTTTTGAGGGTTTTTGTTTTTCAGGGTCTTTACCGGATTTTTGTCCACCTACTAATCCATAAGCTGGTTTCTGCTGCGACGATTTTTTGCGCATGAACACGATGGTGATGGCAGCGATTCCCAGCACCAGAACAAGTGCTGCTATATACTGAAGGAGCTTTTCGTTGGTCTGAGTGTTTGCCGCAGCGCGTGCATCTCCGGCAGCACCTCGCGCGACGGTGGTGATGAGCACCTCGGCAGTGTCTGTGGAATCATAGTAGTCGGTCACGACCAGTGTGACTGTGCAGGTGCCCTGATCAAAGATGTGCCCAAACACTGGTTCCTCCGATAAGAGCGTGCCGTTCTCAATCCACCTGTAGGTCAGGTTTTCGCCGCTTGAGCCGAGCGCGTCAAGCAGCACCTCGCTACCCTCAATTGTCGTGCGCTCGCTCATTCCAGTGTCTGCCACTGGCAGGTCCATGCTTGTTCGAACCATGATGGCGACCTCATCTGTTGCTGATACACCGCTGTTGTCAGTCACTATGATCCTGATGTGATGCACGCCTCGCAGGAACTGGCGCTCGAACGACACTAACTCGCATAATGTGGTGTTGACGTCAGTTTCGCGCCATTCATACGTTGTGATCGTGCCGTCAGTGTCATACGAGCCTGACGCGTCCAGTGTTACATTGGTCCCGACAAGTACGGTTTGATCCGCTCCTGCATCGGCGACGGGTGGCTCCTGAGCTACCGGAAGGACATCGATCACCACATAATCAGGGGCGGAAACCGCGCCGTACACGTCAGTCACCTCCAGCATTATTCGATGTGTGCCGCATGAGAGCAGCCTATCAAATGCGGGTGCTGCGTTCAGGACTGAGCCACCATCTTCCTTCCACGTGTAAGATACTGAGTCGCCATCCAGGTCACTGGAATTGGATCCGTCAAAATGAACCAATGCCCCCTCGGTGACTGTTCGGTCAGGTCCCGCATCTGCCACAGGCGCACGATTAACCACCACAAACACAGTGTCCTCGTCCTGATCACCAAGATCATCGGTCACGATCAGCAGGATCTCATGCCTCCCGGCACTGTATGTTTTACTGAACGATTTCCTGGTGCTAATATTCACCCCGTCTTTATTCCAGACATAAGATATACTGCTGCCTGACGATCCTTCCGCACTGAGCGTAACCCTTGTGCCCTGCGATACGACCTGATCACCCCCCGCACTTGCAACAAGTGGCTGGTTCACCTGCACAACCACAGTATCCGTGTCGGTGCCGGTGTCATCAGTCACAGTCAGTGTGATTGTGTGCGTGCCGGGTGAAAAAACATAATTGAACGATGCCACACTCCACACGTCACTCCCTTCAGTCCACCGATATGTCAGATTGCCACCGGTCGAGTCTGAACCGTCAAGCGCGACCGTGGTGCCTGATGAGACATGCTGATTAATACCCGCTTTCGCATCTGGCAGAGCCGATGCGCACCCTCCGAGCAGCAGCAACAATATACATACAAGCGTTATAATGTAATTTCTGCGTTGCCGCAGCATTTTGACCATGGGGTATCATGAACAGTGTAATTACATAAGTCTTATGTGGCAAGGTTGGCAACGCGGCACCACAATATTCCCGGAGGGATTTATACCAGTAAACCTGACGTTTCGGTGAACTGAAATAGACGTCTCTTGTATCGTCATGGTTTTTAGTTGGTTTGAAATCACCGCGGAGGACGCTGAGTGCGCAGAGTTTTGTCTCTCTGCGTTCCTCTGCGCACTCAGCGGTTAAATTTCTTGTTTTAATCACCATTATTTTAGCCACGGAATATTAAACACGCATCTTTTTGTGAACAATTTGCTAAAAAAACCCATAATTTATTGAGTGCATCCAACGATAGTGTTTG